>JAGLWJ010000379.1 GCA_023133475.1 Phycisphaerae bacterium
GGCGACCCGAAGGGGAGCGCGAAGAATGGAGCGTGGAGAATGGAGAATGGAGAAAGTGGGGTGATCGTGCTCTCGCGCAGGACTGTTTAGTGGCAACCCACAGGAGAGCGCGGGGAATGCAGAAGGTGGCGTTTGATTCTCCATTCTCAATTCTCAATTCTCAATTCTCAATTCTCCATTCTCCTTGTTCCCGGGACTCGTTCGCGAGGGGCGTGCTGGTCATCCGGATCGCCCAACTCCACGCGGTAATCGATCCGATGCCATGCTCCGTCCCGTAGAGCAGACCGGGTTTCAAAGTGCCAGAGTCGCCCCAAGTGCCACAGATATACCCCCGCCGTGGTGCCGAACCAGGCCAACAGCACATCGGTAACGCCGGGAATGCGCGACGGCAACAAAACCTGAACAACTTCCGAACCTGCGACCACCAGCGCCACCAGCGCTCCACTACGCCACGGACACGGCAAACCGGCACCGGCGTCCTTGAGAGCGAAAGCCGCCGCAAGCAACGCCCCAAAAACCCCAAAACGCAGCACCTTGTGGGCCACATCATCCACCGCCACGTGAAAACGGGAGTTCTGATAAGTCGCCATGGGCAGCCAATCAGCCTTGTCTATCTGATCCATAATCCCGGATGCAGAGGTGTCGAAGCGAAACGGGACCGTCTGATGCAACACAATACCAACCACTACGACAGCCAATCCCGCCCGAAGCAGCCGCCAACTCCTTCCCCAATCCAACGCCCACAGCGTCGATCCTGCCCGCTCGACGCGAGGCAAAACCAGCGGTTGAAGCAGCGTCCCCAGTGCCGCCCCGCACATTTGGAAAAGAGGGACGGTGACGTCCAACCCGCGAGAAATGATGAAAAACTGCAACACCGAACTGCCCACCGAATAGCAGGCACACATGCCCACAGCATGGGGCACAGCCGCCCAAAAACCCATGCGGCAGTGACAGCGCAGATAATAGCAGACAGCCAAAGCCAGCACGGCATAAAGCACGCTCCAGGTCACATAGTCCAACGCCAGCATCCACCAATCACGCAAACGCTGGTAGCGGAGCAGAGGGTTGTCGACATCTACCTGCCACGCCTGGTCGAGGAGTTGGATTTTCTCGAACGGGACGAGGTGGGCATCCTTGACCGCCTGATGCAGCCGATCCACCGAAAACGTGACATCCATCGGCAGCAACGCCACCACCACCAGAGCGAATCCCAGCGTCCCGGTGATCACCAGCGAGGGCCTGCCCTGCAACTCCTGGATAAACCTGGCGGCTATTCGCCTGGCCAACAACATCACCCCGCCGGAGATAATAGCCCCGACACCGGCTCCGATGAGGTTGTGCAGGAGATCAAAGGCCGAGCAAACACGCGTTTGCGACCAGAACTGCAAGCGTTCCATCAGGTAGCTCAGCCCCACGGCGAAGAGCACTGTCGCCGCCATGCCCAACAATCTGCCCCACCTCCACTTCACCAGCACGGCACAGAGCAAAATGCCCAGCGGCACATAAAACATGACGTTGCTGGCGGCATCGGTGATGGAGAAATGCACCGCCGGAAGGCCCAAAAACCACCCGCTTTCATCTTCCAGCTCCGCAACCTGACGAGAGAAATCGAGCGGCACGAGGGAGTTGTAGGCGATGGTGATGATGTAGAGAACCGTCAGGGTTTCGAGCCAACGTCGCCGTAGGAATACGAGAAATCGGTCGCCCACTGCTTCCGTCACCATGTTGTGCCGTAGCTGTGCCATAACCGCAACACGCCTGGTTATCGGAGTATCGTCAGTGGAGCGGCCCACACAGCGGGTCCCGCTCGGTTATGCTCCGGTTATCGGGCGATTGCGCGGGTGACTTGGGTATGAAATACGCAATAGCGTGGGTTTCGTGGCGGCAGGCTTCTTGGCCGCTCCCTTACGGTCGCGGTACCGATTGGGATGGCTGCTCCCTCACGGTTGCGGCGAGCTAAAAAAAAGCCTCGCCAACGTGTATAATCGGGCGTAGAATGCTTATCGAAACCTCCGGGCCGCCGCCCCCACGGTGCCGGGGCGGCGAAGCTATCTTGGGGTATTGCCGACGAGGGCGGTATGGGCAAAGGACCTTACCTGGTTCGTCGCATTTTGCTGGCGATTCCGACGCTGATCGGGATCACCATGGTCACGTTCGTGATGACCCGCTTCGCCCCCGGCGACCCGGCGCTGGCCCGTGCCGGGGACAGCACAACGGCAGGCCTGTCGGCCAGCGACTATCAACAACTCCGCGAATACCTCGAGCTGGATCAACCACTCGTCGTGCAATATGGGCGTTGGTTGGGGCGGGCGTTGCGCCTGGATTTTGGGCGTTGCTGGCGTGGGGACCGCCCGGTGATGGAGAAGATCGGTGTACACCTGGGAGCCACCATGTCTCTGGCGATGATTTCGCTGGGGCTGGCGCTGGCTATTTCGATCCCCGTGGGGCTGTTTTGTGCCGCCCGGGCGGGTGGGTGGTTCGACCGGGTCAGTGGCGTGTTGCTCTATGCCCTCTTTGCGATTCCCAATTACGTGGTGGCCATCGTGCTGATCGCCGTGGTGAGTGTGAAGCTGGGATGGCTGCCTGCGTCGGGACGACGGGCGTCGGATTATGATCTACTGCCCTTCTGGAGCCAGGTGCTCGACCTGGCTAAGCATTACGTGCTTATCACCATCTGCTTCAGCTACCCGGTGTTCGTCTACCAGACCCGCTTCGTGCGGAACAATGTTTTGGAAATGGTTGCCTCCCCCTTCGTTCGGACCGCCCGGGCCAAGGGGGTCGGCGAGTGGCACGTGTATGTCCGGCATGTGTTCCGAAACACTTTGATCGGGCTGTTGACTTTGCTGGGCATTTTGTTCCCGCTGGTGGTGAGCGGCTCGGCGGTCCTGGAATACGTGTTTGATTGGCCTGGGATCGGCAAGCTCTACGTGGACAGCATTTTGGCCCGCGATTACCCGATGGTGATGGGCCTGTCGGTGGTAACTGCGGCGATGGTGTTGTTGGGCACTTTGTTGGCGGACCTGTCGTACGGGTTGGTGGACCCGCGGGTGCGGTATGATTAACCTGCGTCGCACAACCAGCTCATCTTTTGTATGGAATGTCTGGCAGCGGGTCATGCGTTCGCCTCAGGGGCGGGTGGGGTGTGGTTGCGTTGCTTTTCTGGTGTTGCTCGCCCTGCTGGGCCCGCTGCTGGCCAACGACGAGCCGATAGTCTGCCGTCACGCGGGGAGATGGCATTTTCCCGGGCTGGTGGAGGCAGTGCACGTTCTTCCCGGCGGTTCGTGGTTGGTGGAGAAGTCGGCTCCGTTTCGGCTGCCCATCTTCGATGCCAAGCGTGATCTGGACCCGACGGCGTTCGCACTCTGGCCACCGGTGCGTTTCGGGCCGGAGGAGGTTTCGCTGAACATCCTGCAGCCGCCGTCGCGGCAACACTGGTTGGGCACCGATGACGTGGGGCGGGCGGTGGTGGCTCGATTGGCTCACGCGGCGGCAGCTTCGGTGCGGGTTGGGTTGGGGGCGATGTTTGTGGCTGGGCTGATCGGCGTGACGATTGGCGGGACGGCTGGTTATTTCGGATCGTGGGTGGATGCGTTGCTGTCGCGTCTGATCGAAATTGTGATTTGTTTTCCGGTTTTCTTTCTGGCGTTGGGTTTAATGGTATGGTTGGAGGCGAGCATCACCAACGTGGTACTGGTGATAGGGCTGACGCGATGGACTTCGATCGCCCGTTATACCCGTGCCGAGTTTATCCGGCTTAAGCATCACGATTTCGTCATCGCCGCCCGTGCGAGTGGTGCAGGCCCGCTACGGATCATGGCCCGTCATCTGTTGCCCAATGCCCTGGCGCCGATTCTGGTCTCGTTGTCGTTTGGTGTTGCCGGTGCGATTCTGATCGAGACGGGTTTATCGTGGTTGGGGTTCGGAGTGCAGCCGCCCACACCGTCGTGGGGCAACATGCTGCGTGCCGCCTGGGAGCACATGGAGACTGCCCCGCACCTGCTTTACCCGCCATGCGTCGCCATCTTTTTGGCGGTCCTCGGCTTCAACCTGCTAGGTGACGCCATCCGAGAAGCAGCGGATCCGACGAGCAGAAGGCAAGAGGCAACAAGGCAACGAGGCAGATGTACGGCGGGTTAGTTTCGTGGAGCGGGTGAAACGGAGATCGACTATGTTACGATATCCTCGCGTTTGGGTGCTGTTTGCCGTTGCCGCGACGGTGTTTCCCGCTTCCATCGCCAATGCCGATGAGAAGTCCGCGGCGAAGGTGTTAAGGGGCAAGGGGCTGCGTAAGGTGGGGGCATCTTGGGTGCTCGCCGATGAACTCGAGCTGAGTAAGCGAATCAAGAGGTTTGGTCGTTTCAAAAAGGCCCTTAAAGATGCCGTGGAGCAACGCGACGCCCTTGAAAAGCAAATCCAGGCTGACAGACAAATGATCCGCGCGCTGTACAAAGAGCGAATGCGGTGCAATCGGGAGTTGGAGCGGGCAGACGACTTCCGTGATTACAACAAGGTGCGAGCCAAGATGAACGAATTGACCGATCGGATCAAGCTCCTGCACGAGAGCATCGCCGAGGCGCAGGGGCACAATCCAGCCCGTTCCGCATTGGCGGAGAAGAAAGACGCATACATGGCGGAATTGATGGCCATGCGAAACCTGGTGTCCCAGACCCGCTCCGGTTACGCCGCACTGGCGGAAGACGCCCAGGTGCAAGCCGCCCTGAGCGAGCTGAGCACCCTGAAAGAGCGTGAATTCAAGCTTGGCCCACTGCCGGTCTTTAAGCGGAGAATCAAACAGCTCGAGAAACTCGAAACCGTGGTGCAGACTGACAGCATCACCCTCCAACGGCGTGGAGGCGTGTTTCTGATAGACACCATCATCAACAGCGAGCATCGCCACCAAATGATATTCGACACCGGCGCCAGCTTCGTAACGGTCCCGCACGATCTGGCAATCAAGATAGGCCTACACCCCACCGAGGCTGATCCGACCATCACCCTACGTGTGGCCGACGGGCGAACCATTGAGGCCAAGTTGATGACGCTCAAGTCGCTGCAAGTAGGCAAAGCCGTGGTCGAGAATATCACCTGCACCGTGCTTCCGTCGGGCATGAAAGACGCACCCTCCCTGCTGGGCGGCACATTCCTGCATCACTTTGTCTATAAGATCAATCCGGAAACATCCACCCTGATGCTCACCCGCATAGAGTTGGTCGGCAAAAAGACATCGAAGAAACCCCCACGCTAACCCGGATATTTCACCGCGGAGCACGCAATTAGCCCGCATTTCTCACAAGGGGGGTGGGGTGGCCGTCGAAGCGGCAGCGCGGGCGTGCTCGACGCCGTTTGGCGAAGGTCCGGGGCGACTTGTGTGCGGAACCGCCACGTTGCCGGCTCGAACCACAGCAAAAAGCGGG
>JAGLWJ010000038.1 GCA_023133475.1 Phycisphaerae bacterium
TCACCCGGCATAAATGCCGGGCCTAGCGCGACGGCTTGCCGGAGGTTGCCTCGTTGCCTGTTCACCACAGGTTTACTGAATGTTTACGGCGGGTTTCACCCGCCGCCTTGAGAAAAAAAAGGCGTGCACGGGCGACACGGTTGCCCATGTTCGGATTCGGATATAATGACGCCAAGGAGCAGCAGCATGAACTGCATAAATCCGCTGATCGAAGGTAAACGCGAAGATCAGTGCCGCAACCGTAAGGGAGCGGTCCTACTTGGATAGGCCGCTCCCTCACGGTCGCGGTACTGAGGTAACTGATTTTTGCCGGGTGGCCCATGGCTTTAGCCGTGGGGGGCACGATTCTAAACGCCCAGGCTGCTACGGAGTCCGGTGGTGCTCGGGGGCCCCATTCGTGTTCCCCACCGCTGAAACGATGGGCCACCCGCCCAGTTCGGAGTAGAACACTGCTCAAAGGCCCGGTAAAAGGGAAATGTTGATCTATAGGGCTCTGCAGCGTATATTCCTGTGGTGGCAATGACATGGGGCAACTTGCGGGCTTTTCTGGGATGCATATGTGTTGGATACGAGTGCCGAGCGAAAACTCGCCAAGAGTTTTGCGAATGGCTATCGGCGACGGAACGATGTGGAGAGAATGATGCCGGTTAATCGTATTATACCAGACCTCCAAGACAATTCCGAGCTTGTCGATGAACTTGTGCACGTGCTACACGAAAACAAGCCCACCGGGCCACCCGATGATCCAGAAATCATTATTGAAGAAGTGCAGCATTCCAAGAGCTTGCACGTTACAGTCATTTGGGACCGGTGGGAGGAAATCGACGCGGAAGAGCGGGGACGTATCATTCTTGAGGCGGTGGCTAAAGAGTTGGGAGAGGCGGAAATGCTCCGCGTAACCATGGCCCTTGGAGTCACCAAAAAAGAAGCATACCGCCTCAACATACGGGACACGTATGACAGGCACGAACGGCGTTAATCAGATCGCTATCCATGAAACCCGATCGACACCAAGCCAGAATTCTAGCGATGCAGGTGCTCTGCCAGCTCGACGTGCAGGGCGAGAGTTTTTTGGAGTCTATGGTCACATTCCTTGCCGAGGAGGAGCCCAACGTAGGCACTCGCCACTATGCCCGCACGCTTGTTGACTTCGCCTGGGAGAAGCGTCACCATTTCCGGGAGCGGATTCAGGCGTCAGCCTCGCGGTGGGACGTCAAGCGGATGGATATAGTGGACCGCAACGTCATTCGGGTGGCTTTGGCGGAACTGACCCGCGGCGAGGTGCCGCCCAAGGTGGTGCTGAATGAAGCCATCGAAATCGCCCGGGAGTACGCATCGGCTAACTCCGCCGGTTTTGTCAACGGCGTGCTCGACGAACTGTATAAAGACATGATGTAGGGCGGGTTCCACCCGCCTTCCGATCGAGAGACGATTGCCGGGGAAGGCGGGTGGAACCCGCCCTACAACTGATAGCTGACGGCTGATAGCTGATAGCTTTTGAAAGGAATGCGGCTGATGGGTCTATTTGACCGGTTCAAGAAGGGCCTTTCCAAAACCCGTGAGAGAATCTCAGCGGGTTTTCGAGCGGTTCTGCCCTTCGGGCGGAAGATCGACGATGCGATGCTCGAAGAGCTGGAGACCACCATGCTGGCGGCAGACTTCGGCCCAACGACCGTCAGCACACTCATCGACATAGTCCGTAGCGAGTGGAAAAAAGGCAAAATCACCGAGACGCAGGAAATTCTCGAATGCCTCAAAGACTACGTGATTGCCAAGTGGCCTGAGGACGATCGGCGGATCAAGTTCTGCGAGAGCGGCCCTACGGTGGTCCTGGTTGCGGGGATCAACGGATCGGGCAAGACCACCAGCGTAGCCAAGCTGGCCAACCACTTCACCAAGGCGGGCAAGAAGGTGATTCTGGCGGCTTGTGACACCTACCGTGCAGCCGCGGTTGAGCAGCTCACCGAGTGGTCGCGGCGGATCGACGTTCAGATCGTCAAGCACAAGCAGGACGCTGACCCGGGCGCGGTGGCTTACGATGCCTGCGATGCCGCCGTGGCTCGCAATGCCGACATCCTGTTGGTGGACACCGCCGGGCGACTGCATACCCAGGACCATCTGATGCGCGAGCTGGGCAAAATTCAAAAGGTGGTCTCCCGCAAGATACCCGGTGCCCCACACGAGGTCCTGCTGGTGCTCGATGCCACCATTGGGCAAAACGCGATCATCCAGGCCAAGATGTTCAGCGAACACGTGAACGTCACCGGGCTGGTGTTGGCCAAGCTGGACGGATCAGCCAAGGGTGGAGCGGTTATCGGAATCCGCGATCAGATGAATGTCCCGGTGAAGTTCGTGGGGCTGGGCGAGACTCCGGAAGACATCGAACCGTTCGATCCGGTCCAGTTCGCCGAAGCGTTGTTCTCCACCGAGAATTAGCCCCGTAGGGTGAGTGTAGCCCGCCGTAAGCGGGCGAAACCCACCACACCGATTGACGGGTGGCCATGTATACGCTGCGCGAAAGCGTGCGGCGC
>JAGLWJ010000380.1 GCA_023133475.1 Phycisphaerae bacterium
AGCGACACCGTCACTTTGTCCCGCGCCCTCATGGGTCGTGCCCGTCGTGCCCGTGCCCATGGCGGTGGATGTCCCGTCGCTCTGCCCGGCCCCGGAGAAAACGCAAATGCCAGAACCGGTGGCCGTGCTGACTCCATCGGCCTGTCCGCTCCCGGTGTGAAGAACCTCAGCGCTCCCCGTGGCGGTGCTCGTCCCATCCGCTTGGCCTTCCCCGGTGTGAATGACCTCGCCATCGGCACTTGAAGTCGAAACCCCGTCGGACTGACCCGCGCCGGTATGCTCCACGTTGCCCGCAGCCGCCGCAGTGGAGGTGCCGTCGGATTGACCCGCCCCTTCATGGGTGACGCCCGCGGAGTAATCAACATTCCACTCGACCGCACCGACCTCGACCGTGCATCTTTTCGCGGGTTGTCCACCTATCGCGGTTCCGTAGATGTAGCATTCGACCAGACTCCCATCGGAAGTATTCAGCAAGTTGGCGTTCCAGAACCCGGAATATAACGCCCCAGATGGACTTGAGACAGGGGTATCAGCCAGAATCGTCGCGAGCGAAGAACCGTCCTCGTACAGCTCTATTCTCACCGTCGGGTCTGCGCCCGCCCCGTCGGGTTGCTGCCTCACCCATATTTTGAATTCCTGTAGATCAACCCCGACCGTGGGGCTTCCCGTGGGCGTGGGAAAGCTGACGCGGCAAACCGTGTCCACGTTGTTGGTGATGTACTCCAGCCAGTTGGTATCAGGCGAATCCGGGTCATCGTCGATGTCACCGACGACCCCCGTGAGATTCGTCTGGACCAAAAGCACATCAGGCGCTTTGCGCTCAGTGGCCATTTTAGTCCTCGGTCAGGTCGATGGAGCCAGCCGCAGGGAACTTGAACGTGTCGCCGTTGTTCACCGTCTTGCTCTGCGTGAGGTCGGCCCAGTAGAGGAAGTTCCCGCCCGAGACCGCGTCGAGAATGGCGAAGGCGACGATGGTTCCCCAATCCGCCGTAGCCTGCGGGAAGGCGATCTCGGCATTGTTGGCGACGGCTCCCGCCGCTGGTGCGGCCCACTTGCCCGCGCTGCTTTGCCGAGCGTACGACCCGCCCGTCACTTCCGTGCCTCCCCCCGCGTCGGTCGGCGCAACCGTGTAGAGTGCGATGTACGGAGTCGGGGCCGTGCCGAGGTCGTTCACTTGACCCGTCGCCCACTTCAGGAGCTCCAGCTCCAGATAGTCATTCTTGCTTCCCGCCATCGTTCAGTCTCCAAACTGTGGGGCTCCCGGATTTGGGAGCGCCGGGTGTTTAGTTTGAAACTGGTTCCAAGACTTAGACGTTTTCAATGTCGTGGTAAATTATAACGATGGTCGCGCACCCCGGCGATGTTCCCGCCGTGGAGCTCAGGGCGGCAGTCAGATCCTCCGCGCTTACATCAAGATCGAAGTTGCCCGTCGTGCTCGACCCGCTCGTTTCCGCATCCGAGACCGTGACGGTGATCGTGCTCGTTCCGTTGCCCACCGTAACCGTGACGGTCTTCCCCGCACCCGGAGCGTTCTCCAGCGAAACGGCCACCTTGTCCACGTGAATATCGTTGGCCAGCACACCGGCGCGGATTATCGCGAGTGCGTCCGCGGATTCCCCGCCCGCGATTTCGTGATGGAGTAACACCATATGCTCGTGGTCTATCCAATCCCACGTACCTTTGTTTCCCTGGGGCTGTTTTTTCGCGGCCATGGCGTTTCCTTATCCGATTGCGACCTGAACCGCGGAGTACGTGTCCGCGGTCGATTTCATCACACAGTAAAGTTTGTCAGCAACCCCCGGCGCCCCCTCGACAAAGTACAGCATTCCCCGGTGCGCCGCGTCGGCGGTGAGAACCGAAGTGCCGAACCGTGCGAGTTTGAGATTGATGCTCGGCTGCACCGCGCCCGTAACCCTCGCGACTTCAGTAATCGTGTTCGTGTCGTTGTCCACCGCCCCGAGGGTGTAATAGTCATCGTTCGCGAGGCCGGTATTCAGCCCCTTGGTGTTCCCAATGGTCGTGGAGCTTCCGAAGTAGTTCGTTCCGTTCGGCCCGACCTGATAGATCGGATGACCAGTAGTAACGCCGGTGAGGTTAAGATTCTCGATCCACATCCCGGCCAAAATGGAATAAGTAACATTTCCGAAAGTCGTGTTTGTTTTAATCCTTATTCCCGCCGCTTCGGTAATCTGAAAAGTTGTGCCGAAATTAACCGCAATGAACTCCGCAATTATTCCCGAAACTTCTGGCAAGATTCCGGTCGTGTGGTTTGAGATTGCAATTATTCCCGAAAGAGCGGCAATGTCAGTGGCTATGCTGGCGGTGCCGTCCACGTCAATCTGGCCGAGTATGGCTGCAGAATTTGAAACGATCGTCGCGCTGTTGATTAAATTGTTTACTCTGATCCCGATCTGCAATGTCGTCGTGGCTGCTTGAATAACATCAAGACTTGCCGCCGAGATGCTCGATTGAATAACAACGGGAGCATCGAAATATGACAGCCCATCCACCTCTAATTTCCCACCCAGAAGAACATCCCCTGCCCCGAGCCCGTGCCCTGACACTGCCGCCGTCCCAAGACGAAGCACGTCCAGCGAATAGGTGATCAGCCCCGCGTGATCCATGTACGCGCCGAGCGCGTCGGAGAAGACGGAGATCGCCGTAGTGCCCCTGGCAATGTTCTGAAGGTCGAGACCCACTTCCGTCGTGATTAAGGATCCGCCCTGGAGGGTGAGAGCATGAGTTATCGCCGAATACGCCTTGAAG
>JAGLWJ010000381.1 GCA_023133475.1 Phycisphaerae bacterium
AGCCATGGGCCACCCAACTATCAGTACATGCGTCGCGGAGCATTAGGTCTTGTCCGCCGGGTGGCCCACCGCTTTAGCGGTGGGAGACATAAATCACCTGGAGTATTCGCGTCCCCCACGGCTAAAGCCATGGGCCATCCAACTATCAGTACATGCGTCGCGGAGCATTAGATCTTGTCCGTCTGCGGCTAAAAGCGTTGTTGCCACCCTATGGAAAACATGCCGGACATCCTGAACTCATGCCGCCGTGTGGTGCAGCGTGCCCAGCACGTGCACATCGACGACGGTTCTCTACGAAAGTCTGCCGCCGGAATCGATCGCCAGGCTATCTCGATCCCAACCCACCCGCATCCTTTGCAGATTCGCGGGTCGCGTCAGGCCTGCGCGAATTTCGTTTTGCTCTGCGACTGTCTGAACTTCTGTTTCTGGTCGGATACGCCGTGGGTGGTCACCTTTGCGGGGACCGACTGGACGCGGACTTTCGCCATGCTGGCTGGGCTGGTGCGGGCCATCCAAGCCGACGCAGACTGGCTTAACCCGCAACGCTGGGCCGATGTGCGGGAGGCGGAGGTGAGTGAGATATTCGCCGGGACCGGGCAAATTCCGCTGCTCCGCGAACGGGTCGAGGTGCTGCACGAGACCGGGGCAGTGCTTATCTCCAAGTATGATGGCAGTTTCCTCAATCTGGTCGAGGAGGCTGGTGGGCAGGCTCCTGCCGTTGCCGAGCTGTTGGCTCGTGACTTCTCTTCGTTCCGCGATGTGGCTGACTACGACGGTGAGCCGGTTGCATTTCTAAAGCGTGCCCAGATTTGCGCCGCTGATCTGACATCGCATTGGTCCGCCCAAGGGTATGGATCGCTGGGAGGGTTGGACGATTTAACAGTATTTGCCGACTATCGCCTCCCACAACTATTCCGACATTGGGGCACCATGCGGGTAACTGATTCGCTGTACCACCGTATCGAGGCCTTGGACGAGATACCCGCCGGCTCGCCTGAAGAGGTGGAACTTCGGGCGGCCACCATCTGCATCAGTGACCGGTTGGCAGAACTGCTGAGCGTGCCGGCTTGGCGGTTGGACTATTTCCTCTGGGAGCGCTCCCACGACCCCGCCGTGGTGGTCCGGCATCACCGCACCCGCACGGTGTTCTACTGAAATGAGGCAACAAGGCAACAAGGCGTGGGTGCCCCATCCTTTGCGATAGCAAAGGGTGGGGGATCACTCTCCCGCACAACAGGGGAATCCCCCGCCCTTTCTTTCAGAAAGGATGGGGCAGCCACGCACCCACATTTGACGTCTGCCTGAGTCGCCCGTACAGTAGGTGCCCGTAGACGATGGAGACTTGCGATGAACCCTTTCGCTTGGATTAGAGACATCCTCGGCATCGGCAAGGACGCAGCCGAACTCGAAAAGACCCATCTTGAAATCAAGCGTCTCGTAGACGAGGAACGTGAGCGGAAGAGTGAGATTCAACACGCGACCCTCGAAGATGTAAAGAGGTATGACCCAAAAGCAAAGGAAATCGAGCGGATTGCCAGTAAGTCTTCCTCAGCAGGTTCGTCCCCGGTAGCCTTCCCCATCCCCTCCCAGCAGCCAGCTGATGCCTTCCCTGACCTGGGGCGCCAGTATCCCTTCCCCGTCCTCGGTTTCCTCATCGTTTCCATACTAATACTTGCCGCACTTACAATTGCAGTCGTCGTTATCATTCGGTTCTGGTGACGCTAGCATGGGTGCCCATCCCGTTTCGCCGGTCCGAAGGACCGGCGAACGGGATGGGGCACCCACCCAACGAGGCAGATGCAGGGCGGGATCCACCCGCTGCGCAATGCGACAAAGGCGGGCGAAACCCGCCCTACAACCGGACTTTGGACTTTGGACTCGGGACTAAATGGTAGGTGGCGCCCCGGTCGTCGGGACGCCACCCTGCCAATTATCGCGGTGAAATGTTGCAATCCGCCGCCGGCGGTTATCTGCCGATCGGGGTGGTTTTCTCCACGCAACGGATGTCCAGGTTGGCTAACTCGCCCAGCACCGGGTTGTAAATGCTCTTTTCCACCGGGATATGCACCCCGGGCATGTTGATCCGCCCGTTGAGAATCATCGCGGCGCCGATGGCGGCTGGAAGGCTGACCGTGCGAGCCATCGAGGAGTCGCCGTCCGGCTGACCGTAGTCGATCAGCGTTGAGGTGATCTGCTCTTGGCTGCCGTTGGGGAACTTCGCCACAAAGTAGTGGCACAGCGCGATCATGTCCCGCTCGCCCGGAGCGTATTTCATCTTCTCATCCATGCGGGCTGCCAGAATGTCCAGCGGAGTTGTCTCCGTGCCGGTGATGGGCAATGGGTCGTTACTCAACAGGCCTAGCCACTCGAACCGGTCCAGCACGTCGGACGATTCATCCAGGCCGATGTGGGCAGCCAAGTCCTTCCGCAGGTTCGGCGAGGCGGGTTTCTTCATCAGCCCAGCCATCCACTGGGCAAACGTGGTGCCGGCTGGATAGGTCGTGGGGGTTTCATCGAGCATGCCAAGGTCGACGATCTTCTTCAAGCAATCGCACCAACCCTGATAGCGGAAGGTGCCGCGGAACATGGTGTCGATCCCCTCCAGCCCGTAGAGTTCGAGGTATCCGAGCGAGTCGCGGTTGGGATAAGCCTCCAACTCGCCCAACCCTTCGACCAGGGCGACGTGGTGATGGGTGAACAGGTCCGGGCCTGGGACGTTGATCTCCTTGCCGTTTTCGCGATATCGGGCGGTGTTTTTGCCGGCAGTGCAGACCGCCCGCGGGCTCCAGGAGAACTTGTAGCCCCAGGGATTGTCGTTGCAATCGGGTGCGGGCAGCCCGCCGCAGTAGGACTTGAAGCTGGTCACCGCACCGCCGCGCTCCTTGACGTCGTGGATAATGCGCATGGCGGACATGTGGTCGATGCCCGGGTCCACGCCGATTTCGTTGAGGATCATGACGCCGGCATCGCGTGCCGGGCCGTCGAGTTCCTTCATCTTTGGGCTGACGTAGGAGGTGGTGACCATGTGCTTGCGGTGTTTTATGCACAGCTCTGCCACCACCGGGTGCAGCGGCGCGGGGAGCAGGCTGATCGCCAGATCGTGCTCGCGGATGAGCTTTTCAAGTTTGTCGGTTTCGTCGGCCAGCAAGGCCATGGTCTTGCCTTTAGGATGCCCGTCCACGAGGGCATCAGCCTTGCTAACGGTCCGGCTGGCGACGGTAACGCTGAAATCCGGCTGGCCCAACAGGTAGCGAACCAGAGGGCGGCAAACCAATCCGGCACCAAGAACGAGAACCTTTTTCATCGGTTTAATCTCCTGCATCGGTATCTTGGGATACGTTGTCGCGCGGCTGCACGTCAAGCCGCAATCAAGTATAGCTTAGCATGATTTGTTTCAGACAGGCAAGAGGGGACAAGAGGCAAAAGGCAACGAGGCAACGAGGCAACAAGGCGGTCAGATGTAGGGCGGGTTCCACCCTGCAGTCTACCAACCACTGTTCAAGTGAGGCTCCTCGGGATCGAGCCGAACTGTCGGGCGGGCCGAACAGTCCGCCAACTGCCGCACCAGAACCGCCAGAACCGCGGCGCACCGGATGGTCGCACGCCGGTCAACCTGATCGTAGGTATCACCGGTCGAGTGATAGTACTTGACCCCAGGACCCATCTCGCCGCTAAGCGACAGAGCACAAACCCCCTGCTTCATGAAGGCGGCATGGTCGCTGGCTGTCCAGGTGGCGTTGGCGACCTCCTCGTTCAGCTCAAAGCCGGCCAACCCTTTCTGGAAAGATTGCAGGAACTTCACGATCTCCGGGTGCCCGAAGGTAATGAACTTTCGCGGTGCACCCGGCATATCCACATTGATGACCGCCACAATGTTGTCCAGTTGGTCGGCATGGTCCCTCACGTAGGCCTTGCTGCCGTGCAAGCCGTGCTCTTCGCCCATGAACCAGATCAGCCGCACGGTGCGGTTTGGTTTCCATCGGAGTCGAACCAGAGCCCTCGCCGCTTCGAGGATTGCCGTCGCCCCGGTCCCATTATCGAGAGCCCCCTCCGCCAGGTGCCAACTGTCCAAATGAGCGCAGAGGATCACCACTTCGTGAGCGGATGGACCAGCCCCGGGAATCTCCGCCACCACGTTGTTCGGCTGACATACCCAGGCGTCGGCGTCGATCTTGACGTTGATCCTTACGGTTTCGCCGTTTTGCAGTCGTTGCGTCAAAGCCTTGCCGTCACTGCCCTTGATGGTTATGCCCGGCTCGGGGCGAGGCTTGGCATGACACGTACCCACCCGCACCCGGTCGTCCAGTCTGGACACCTGCACCAATCCGACCGCCCCGTGCTCGCAGGCCAACCGCATCTTTGCGCCCCGATGTATCCCTCCCTCACGAACCAGGGCAAACTTGCCCTCAAGCTCGTGGGCGTGAGCCTGAAAATCCTTCTCCAGGCCGATGCCCACATCAACCACCGCGGCGGAGATTCCTTCCGGAACCGTGCTGAGAGAATTGCCCAACGCCAACGCGCCCTCCAGCACTTGTGGGGGGTCGCCCAGCACCACAACGGTGGTCCGGCGGTCTTGCCACGTGGTCATCTCGAAGGGCTCGAAGTGCACGTTGCTCAGGCCGTACCGGGCGGCTTTGCCCGCCACGAACCGCTCTGCCTTGCGCCCGTTGGGCGAACCGCTGAGACGCCCACCGGGCATAGCCAGCGTCCGCAAATTAGCCGACAACTCGCTGCACATCAGCACCTCGCCGATCAGTTGGCGGTCCAGCGACACCGCCTTTGGTTGCCGGCAACCTCCGGCAAACACCATCAACGCGAGCAACCCGATTCCAACCCGGACAGAGTGATTCAACATCCCACGCAACTCCGCATACAACGATGATTTCGTTAAAAGGGGTATTCAGTTGAGTCCAGTAGAGACTATTGCTTGCGTACAGCAGCTCACGCCGTGTTTCGGGATCCGTTGCGCCCCCCAACCACTCGCCTGATTCCTCGGTGCGGTTGTCTGCCAAGCCACCTTGAACCAGAGCGTCAGCGGCCTGCACGCCTCTAGTATGACAGCGCTAGTCCCGTTTTCGGCGAGACCGTTTTGCGTTTCGGCGGGTCGCGCTAGGAAACTCTCTCGCCGAAAACGGCACTGGAGGCAACTGAATACCCCTTTTCGTTAATCCCCTACGTGCCCTCATCGTAGATGTAGGGCGGGTTCTACCCGCCGCGCCATGCTACAAAGGCGGGTGGAACCCGCCCTACAGCTAGAACCGTCGGGTGATATCGCAGTGGTCCAGCACGATCAGTTTCTTGTCCTTCAAGACCGCGACTGCCGCGTCAAGGCTATCGGTCGAGATTGCCAGGGCAGGGCGATCCAGTGGTCGGACCAGCAGCGGGTAGGTATAGTGCACGTTGATCTCCCCCCTCAGCAAAGCCACCAGCACTTCGAGCAAAGCCCGTTTGCCGTGCGGCAGGCTGACTACCACCAACTCCGACTCGCAGACGGAGAAACCCGCCTCGGTGAGCACGTCGTAGGCCTTATCCGGATCGTCCACGATCATGCGCACCACCGAACAATCCACCGAATCCACCACCGAAATGGCCAAAATGTGAAGCTCGGTGTTCTCGAAGACCCTGGTCATACGCAGCAAGGAACCCACCCGGTTCTCCATGAACACGGAGAACTGGCGGACCAGCGGGACCCCGGAAGCCTCTGCCGTCTCAAAAGGTTCGGTATCCATGCTCAGAGTCTAGCGTGGAATCCTCGCGGGGGAAGTATAAACCTTTGCAATCCACCAGAACGTAGGGTGGGTGGAATCTCGCGGAGCGAGGTGGAACCCACCAACCGGTGCGGTGGGTTTCGCTCGCCGGCTCCTGCCGAAAATGAGAAGTTGTTTTTGCGTCGGCCTTCAGCGGATCAACAGGTAAATGAACAACAGCACCGCCGCCACCACCACCCCCAATCCACAGCCTTTCAAGAACCCCGCCGGCGTAAACCGATCTTTGCTCTTGGGCTGCGGGCAGCGAGACATCGGTATTGCCCGCGGCGTGGGCGTCCGCGGTTCCGCTTGCTCGGCGGATTTCTCCACCGGGCGCGGCGCGGCTGGAGCCGCCGAATCCGAGGAGCCGGAATCCGGGGAAACCTTGACCGACTGGTCCCACAGATTCATCTGCGCCATTTTTTCGCTATCCTCGGGAGTGTGGGTTCGGTCAGCCAGGACAGTCATGACCGTCGTATTGCTGTCTTCCTGTTGCTCCCGGTTGCCCAGGTAGTCGTTCACCCCGCACTCCAGGAGAATTTTTCCAGTCTTGTCGCGATAACGGCTCTTTTGCGATCGACCTGTATCACATTTTTTCCGTCGGGTGTTGTTCATCGCCCATTCTCCGCTTTCCGTGGTTCGACGCCGGCATATTGACCCCTCGCATAAGTTCTATCGGCGCGCTTTGCAGAAAAGCGTGAGAGTGAAGGTCAAGGAAGCACTTGGTGACGCAAAGTCGCGCAATCGAATGTTAAGCTGGGGAAACTGGCCCGGATAATTCACTGCGGAGCACGCAGAGACCGCAGAGAGTTGA
>JAGLWJ010000382.1 GCA_023133475.1 Phycisphaerae bacterium
CAACTCGACATCGCCGAGGTGCTCTGGAAGTCGGTGCAGTAGGGTGGGTGGAACCTCGCGGAGCGAGGTGGAACCCACCATTCCGGTCCAAAGTCCAAAGTCCACGGTTGGCTGGGTGGCCCATGGCTTTAGCCGTGGGGGACGCGAATACTCCACGCGATTCGCGTCCCCCACCGCTAAAGCGATGGGCCACCCGCCTTCAGCCGGCCGGCGCTTTGCAGGAAATGATTGAGAAAATCGTTGGCGAGTGAACTTCCGGATCAGCCGACGAAACCGAGAACCGAACTCAAGGAGACAACCTTGGCGATCAAAACGATTTACAACGTGCTCTACTCGCGGTCCCGTCAGTTGTTGACCGGCCCTCTTTTTGTGCCGATCCTGTTCGTCGCCGCTTTAGCACTCACGCAGATGCGACCGGGTTCGGTGTGAGGGCTATTCACCCGCTCGGTCGAGTGCATCACCAAGGCGAACGCATCACGGCTCAACGGAAACGGCCCCTCTGATACACGCGAGGGCATTACGGCGCAACATCTGAGCAAAACGGAGTTCCTGCAGAAGGTCTTCGACTTCGAGCAGCACAAGGAATGGCGATTCGAGGGCAATGTGCCGTGTGTCATCGATTTCTACGCGGAGTGGTGCCAGCCCTGCAAACTGTTGGTGCCGGTCCTGGACGAATTGGCTGAGGAATACGCCGGGAAGATCAACATTTACAAGGTCGATACCGGCGCAGAGCCGGAGCTGGCTGCGGCCTTTGGCATCCGAAGCATTCCAACGATGCTCTTTGTGCCGAAGGAGGGCAAACCTCAGATGACAACTGGGGTCATGCCCAAGGGGGCAATCAAGAAGGCCATCAAGGACATGCTGGGCGTGGAAGAGCCCTGAGAACATCAACATCACGGCAACGGCGTATCCAGACGCCACAAAGCCAGGTGGTACTCGCTCATGGGGTCCAAAGGATCCCCAGGTAATTTCTTGGGGTCGAGCACTACCCCCGTGTCAACACACTTCTGGAACCACACCCGGGCTTCGTTGGCCCGACCTTCGAGCCGACAGAACTCGCCGGCATAGTAATACGCTTGGCACTGTCGCTCTTTGTTCAATGGATCGGCGGCCTCCACCAGCTCCGTCGGTTTGAGGTTGCCAGCCAAACACTCGAAGATGTCTCTCAGCCAACTCTCCGGGGCAGCGGCGTTACGGGCATCTTTAAGGACTTTGTTCGCTTCGTTCTCGACTTTTCGTGCGTCAATCACCTTGCCGGCTTCGCGCAGGAGACAAGCCCGATCCCGCAAAACGAGGTACCGCCTGGCATCGGCACGAGAAGGCTTGCCCCAATACTTTCTGAACTCGCGGTAGTCTTCAGCCGCCTCCTCAGTTCGCTCCATGATCCATAGCGGCGTCGCGCGATAGTAAAGGTGCCACTTGTTCTCGCCTGAAAAGTGCAAGGCCTTTGTATAGTCGTCGATCGCCTCGGTGTATTCCCTCAGGCACAAGTGAGCAACCGCCCGCTGGCGGTAGCCCACATCCCGACCTGGGAAATCATCCAGCGTTTGGGTGCACTGCTCGACGGCTTGCTTGTACCACTCGTATTTGATAAGAACATCCCCCCAGAATTTCATCCGCTTCAAACGCTCTTCCCCAAGATCGATCAGCTTCTGTGCAGCACGCAAGGCGCCATCAACGTCCTTAGTCAGATCACACAAGTAGGCCAACCTTTCCCGGGCCAGCGCATGGTTTGGGTTGAGATTGACAGCTTTCTCCACATACTTTTTTGCCTTGGAAAGCTCCAAGGTTGCGTATGATCGAATGTAGCACTCCTCAGCCGTATCGGGCGGGTCATGCTTCGCTTGATCCAGGAACCAGTCGGCTTCTTTGTGATTGCCCACCTTGCGGTACATCTCAGCCAGTAGCTCGTAAAAGGGCCCCGGTTCCCGTGCCTCCGCGAGTCGTCTCTTCTGGAACACGATTGCATCAGTGACCAGGTCCTCATTTCCGGTTTGCTGTCCCTGCCTGAAACGTGCCTGGGCCAGGACCAAGCAGCCCTCGGGGACATTTCTTGGCATTCGACTGAAGGCTTCAGCCTTTCTGAGAGCCTGTTCCGTGTGCCCCGCCTCCAAAGCAAATTGGATACGTGGTATCTCTCGGCGGCTTGCAGCCAGATCACGCGCATGCCACCAAGCTCCAGCCCAAAACCCGGTTACCCCCAGAACCAGCACCAGCGCAAAACCGGCGATCCGGCGCTTATGCCTGGCCAGTCTCTTGCGCAGAACGTAGAAACTACTGTGGGGTTGGGCGAGAACCGGCTCGCCACGCAAGTGTCTCCCGAGGTCCTCCGCGAGTTCGGCTACAGACTGATAGCGATGCTGTTTCTCTTTCTCCAACGCCTTCAGGATGATCGCATCAAGCTCTCGGCCCACACATTTTGACTGGGACGATGGTGCTATTGGCACAGTCTCCTGGATTCGTTGCAGAAGCTCGCAAGGTGATCCGCCATGGCCGAAGGGTGATGCCCTGGTGAATGCTTCGTACAACATGACGCCGAGTGCATGCACATCCGTTCGAGCATCGGTATCCGCCGACGTGCCCGCCGCCTGCTCCGGCGAAAGGTAGCGGAGCGTGCCCATGACCTGTTCTCGGCTGCACGTGACCATCGTAATGGCATCTTCCGCGCCGGTCCGATCCATCGCCTTAGCCAGGCCGAAATCAAGGATGTGGGGTGTCCCCTCGGTGTCGATCAGCACGTTCGCGGGTTTCAGATCGCGATGCACCACATCGTGACCGTGGGCATGATCAACCGCGTCACAAATCCGGGCAAATAGACGAAGCGTCGCGTGAGCATCCGGCTTCACGGTCGAAATCCAGCGGTCCAGTTGAACGCCATTTATATAGTCCATGGCGTAGTATTGCTGGCCGGTGGAGGTGTACCCGCTCTCCAGGACTCTCACAATGCCCGGGTGTTGGAACCGGGCGATCAGCTTCACCTCGCGTCGGAAACGCCTCCGGGCGGAAGGCGAGGCAAACACTCCGCCTTGCATGACCTTGATGGCTACAATCCGCTCGGTTGATATCTGAAGAGCCTTGTAAACCACCCCCATCCCCCCACGCCCGATTTCACCGACGATCTTGTAGCCGCGTATGGCGTCGGGCGGTGGGTGCAGGCATGCAAGTGTTTCAACCAGTTCCGCAGCCTCCCGCTTTGCCGCCGCGATCAATTCCTGCTCACACCCGGCGGATGGTTTGTTCATGCTGTGTTGTCCCCTCGATCACGGCGCACTGAAGTATCCGGAAGAGCCGCCCATGAGTTTGCGTAGATAACAAAATGCTCGCTTCTTAATCGCGTAAACGGCGCCAACGCTCCGCTGCAATGCCCGGGCCACCTCTTTCATCGAGCGTTGCTCCAGGTGAAACATCCGCACCACCCGCCCGTAGTTTTCAGGCAGTTGTTGGATCGCCCATTCCAGTTTGGTAAAGGCCTCATTGCGGGCAGCACACCGGCTCGGCGTTGTGCCGGTTCCGCTGAGCAGTTCGTACAATGTCACGAGGGAATCCTCGCGGTTCACCGCCTCTATTCGTGTTCTGCCCTTGCCCCGTTTGTCGGCTTCGAGCATTCTCAGGGTATCGACCAGGTTGCACTTTGCGAGAGCCGTCAGCCAGGCAGCGAATGAGCCCTCTCCCGTCGGAGCGAATCGGTCTATGTCGAGAAAGGCGTCGAGATAGGTTTCCTGCATCACGTCGTCTGCGGACAAGATGGACCGCCAGCGCCGGGGAATCTCGTTCGCAATCCGCCGGTGGACGATAGGGCCGTGCTCGGCAAGCAGTTTTTCGAACGCCTCCCCGTTTCCTTCTGCCGTATGGTGATATGGACTCACCATTGCGTCTCTCCAAGGGGAACACACGAGTATTCGGGATTATGCCCACACTGTATATGAATCTTAGCCTCGTTGAGTCCTATAAGTCAAGTGGTGGCAGGTGGAACCCGCCCTACAACGGCTGCCGCAAAAAAATGCTGGAAGGCATGGGTGGCCCACCGCTTTAGCGGCTGTCGATTTAGTCTGTAGCGTCGCCCCTTGTGGGCGGCGCACCCTCGTTTCTCGTCACCCACAAGGGGTGACGCTACATTGGGGGGCGCTCCGAACGAGTTTATCGACAGCCCCTTTAGCCATGGGCCACCCAACCATCTGTTCATGGGCGATAGAGCGCTAGTGCCATTTTCGATCAGACAGTTTCGCGTTTCGACGGGTCGCGCTAGGCCCGGCATTTATGCCGGGTGAGACGGCCGAACGAAGAATCCCCCCCGTTCCGCCCCGCCGCCGAAGGCGGCGGGGCGGAACGGGGGGGCAAAGGCAACCACTCCA
>JAGLWJ010000383.1 GCA_023133475.1 Phycisphaerae bacterium
GTAACGTTACCGAAGGTGGCCCTTGACCATGCCACCCGCCACCCGCCGCCGCATCGCAAATTCAGGTGCCAAAAGTTATCTGCCCCCCTTGATTTCCAAGCCTGTATTGCGTTAAAATACAAACCAGAAGTCTCAGTGGTTCTCGGGCGTAAGATGGCGATTCACTTCTATCGCGGCGCCTGCCGGGCAAGAGCAGTGTGGGCAACCGCTGGGGTTTGTCCCCTTTTTCCATGGCAAGAGAGAGGATGCCTGGAACAGCGGCGAACCAGCACACTCGTCTGGTTGCTGTGTCAAGGGTTGCTGATAGACATGCGTCCAAGGCATAGGAGCAGATCACGTGCGTTTTTTCCCGCATAGGGCGACTAGAAGAGCGGTTGTGTGCCGCGGGATTCTTTTTTCGGAAGGGGCTAAGTTATGTGTGTCTCGAATGGCTGGTTTCGTAGCGGAATCCGTTTTTCCGGAATGAACGTTGCGACACGGGGCATGTGGATTGTGGTATTGGTGGTCGGGTGCGTCGTGAACCTCGGGACCTGGCAACAGGCATGGTCGGGTTCGATCGAATACTGGGGATGGTGCTATGATGACACGTGCGAAGGTCCCACTGGAAGTGACTTCATCACCATGGCGGCGGCCTACAACCACAGTTTAGCCCTCAAGGACAATGGAACGATCATAGCGTGGGGTAATAACTGGGAAGGCGAATGCAACGTGCCTGCTGGTAACGATTTCGTGGCCGTTGCCGCGGGCTATTGTTACAGTCTGGCCCTCAGAAGTAGCGGCGAACTCGTCGCGTGGGGCGGCAACTGGTACGGGCAATGCAACGTTCCGGGTGGGACCGACTTCATCGCCATTGGCGCCGGCGACGGCCACGGCATGGCGCTCAAGGCCGACGGGTCGATTGTGGTGTGGGGCGAGAGCGGTTCCGGCCAATGCAACGTTCCGGCCGGGAACGACTTTAATGCCATTGCCGCGGGCGGGGTTCACTGTTTGGCGCTCAGGACCGACGGGTCGATCGTGGCGTGGGGCGGTAACAATTGCGGCCAATGCAACACACCGGCCGGGAACGACTTCATTGCCATTTCCGCGGGCCAGTCTCACAGCCTGGCGCTCAAGGCGGACAGGTCGATCGTGGCGTGGGGCGCCAACTGGTACGAGCAATGCGACGTGCCGGCCGGTAACAGCTTCATCGCCATTTCCGCGGGCCACTACCACAGTTTGGCCCTGAGAACTTACGGGTCGGTCGTTGCGTGGGGCTACGGCCATTGGGGGCAATGCGACGTGCCTGAAGCCAGCATTTTCATGGCTGTTGCCGCAGGCGGTAACGTCAGCCTGGCTCTGAGCGGCGAGATCGAGTTAGGTGCGTGTTGCGATCGAAGCGTTCTCATCTGCCATGACGACGTTATGGAGCCCAATTGCAAGGGACCGCAGCAAGAGTGGAGCCACGGCACGTTGTGTGCCGACCTTGATCCTCCTTGCACGCCGTGTGATCTGTCCGGCATGGTCTACGATGCCAGCACGGGCGATCCGATCGCGGAAGCCGAGGTGACCTTGCCTGGTGGGGCGTCGACCCTCACGGATGCCCAGGGAGAGTTCAGCTTCACCGGATTGCCGTGTGACGAAATAATGACGCTTACCGTGACGAAGAACGCTTACCACGACGTGTCGGAGACATTCGTGCTACTGCCGGACTTGCCGACATTCTTGAACATCCCGATGACCCCAAAACCGCTCGAGGTGCTGGAGGTCCACGGGACATATTGCGGACCAGACAAACACGTTTATTACCTGGATGGCGTCTCGTTGGAGGAGACATTTACGGCAACGATTGCCTGGAGAGGGCATGAGCCCGACCATGTGCGGTGGATCACGCCGCAGATGTCCCACGAAGATGCGTGCCCCGACACGACGGTCGCACGCTCGTTCAACATGGGCAGCGACTTCGGGGAAAACGAACTGCTGACAGTGATTGCGGTAAGCGGAGATGATCCGCCGGTTGAGTCTGAGCCCTATGTGACCAATTTCAAGGTGATCCCCCTGCCGCCGGGCTTGTCGAGCGAGGGGTGGATGGTTCAGGCATCCAATCAACTGAAATACGTGCAAGCGGTGCAAGAGGTCTCCCTTCCCATGGAAGGCGTCGGAGGAGGGGCGATCCCGGATTGGGTGCCGATCTTCGGTGGGGAGCCATATCAGGTGGGAATCGGATTCAAGCTCTCTCCCGAGGTACAGGGTGACGGGACGGGAACAGCAGGCATTGGCAAGCTCAGCACCAGCGGCAGCGCTCCGAGCCAGTTTGGCGGTGGAGATTGGGAGTTTTCCATTGGCGGCAAGGCTACGTGGAAGTATGACGGGACCACTTGGCAGCCGGGGGGATCGTTGGAAATCGGGCTCAACGCGAGCAAGAATCTTCCTTCCAAGCCCAAGTATGTCATCCTGTGGGTATGGATCATACCTGTTCCTTTATACTGGCAAGGAAAGGTTGGGGTGGATTCGGAGGCTTCGATCGGCTTTGAAGACTGGACCGCGGATCCCCTGCTTCCGACGCTAAACGGACAGTTCACGGTCAAGCCCAGTGCGGGCATACGTGGGGGCGTCGGAGCGGCCGACGTGGCGGCGGTGGAGGGAAATCTTGTCGGCTACGCGCCACTCGTTCTCCAGTATCCCGCGGAGCCAACGCTCAAAAGTGTGTCGGTCGGCTTGACCGGATCGCTGAAGCTTGTCGTGTGGAAGTATACTAAGGAGTGGCCCATACTCGACTACAAGTGGGACCTCTATACGGGAGGGACCGATCCTCTCGCCGACAAGCTGCGCGGCTGGGACGATTGGTCGGAGTTCGGCCTGCTGCCACGCGACTATATCGGAGCGCACTACGCGGAGTTTTACCCCGACGGCGTGCCGACTTCACCGAGAGAAAGCCCTGCCCGCGGAACCGAATCAACCTTGCAGGCTAATGTCTTTCCGTACTTGGCGCCTTGCCTGGTTGCTGTGGGGGAGGATGCGCGGCTCGTGTGGCTCTACGACGATCCGCAACGCACTAGCGTGAACGGGACGGAGGTGGTGTTCTCGGCATCAACAGATGACCTCTGGTCGTCGCCGGTGGCAGTCGCCGACGACGGCACCGCCGACTTCGCGCCGACGCTGGCGGTATTGCCGAGCGGCGACTTACTGGCTGCGTGGGAAAATGCCGACATGGTTCTGCCCGAGGAGACCGACCTGGAAACGATGGTCTCCCATCTGGAGATCGCCGTGGCTGGGTTTGATGAAACCACCCAGACCTGGTCCAGCCAAGTCAATCTGACCAGCAACGGCTATATGGACCGCAGCCCGCGACTGTCCGCGGCCGACAACGGTCAGGCCATGTTGACGTGGGTGAGCAATGCTTCAAACCATCCGATCGGAACCGCGACGGAGCCCAACACTGTTCACTATTGTTTGTGGGACGGTTCCGCGTGGTCGGCCCCTGGCGTCGTGGCCGCCGCCGTGCCGAGTATTGTGAAGTCGGCGATGGCCTTTGACGGATCCGGCGCGCTGTATCTCTACTCCGCCGACATGGATAACGACCTCGCAACCGTGGACGATCGGGAACTCTACGCCGTCGCGTTTGACGGCGCCACGTGGTCGGCACCTCAGCGTCTGACCAACGACCCCGACATCATCGACGACAACCCCCAGGTGGTCGCGACCGGCGCGGGCCAATTCCTGTTTGCCTGGTTCCGCGGCGAAGCGATCGTCACCGCCGGCAGCATTGACCTGGCCGATCTGGCGGTGGCTGCGGAGACGGGGTTGAACGGCGGTGCGATGGACTTCCGTCTGGCACGAAGCGGGACCGGGCAGATGACATTGGTGTGGCAAATGGCTTCGCAGGAGGCGGTGGACGTCTGGCAGTCGCTGTATGACGCGGGTCTAAATGTTTGGAGCAAGCCCGTTCAGCTTACGTTCAACGACACGATGGAACGGTTCATGAGCCCGGCTTACCTGGCGACCGGCGACCTGATGATCGCGTACGGCAAACAACAGGTGTCGTATGAAACGCGCACATTGTTGGTCGGCGACGAGGAGATCGTCCTGGAGAATGTTCCCGTGCCGGGGCAGACCGATCTGTGCCTGCTACAGCATACGGCGGGGCTTGATCTGGCGGTGTTCGCGGAGGATGTGACCCTCACGCCCGAGAACCCCGCCGGCGGCGAGACGGCCGCCATCACCGCAACGATTCGCAACGTTGGAGAACTGCCTGTTACCGGCGTGGACGTGGCGTTCTACGATGGCGATCCCGGCGCGGGCGGTGTTCAGATCGGCTCGATCCAGACAATTGCCGGTCCCCTGGTAGGTGGCGACGAGGCCGAGGTCAGTGTGGACTGGGTGGTGCCCGACTCGACCGAGCCACATGACGTCTATGTCGTTATCGATCCCTATCTGGCCCAGGCGGATTGCGACCGCACGAACAACACGGACGCGGCAGTGGGCGTCATGAAGCCGGACCTTTTGATCGACTCGATTCTCGTGCAGAGCGTCGGTCCCGCCGACCGGATCATCACGATACGAGTGGCGAACGCGGGCGTGCTGGAAATATCGAACTTCGATGTGACCTTGCGGCGTGACGCGGAAGACGGTGACATGCTGACGACACTCTGCGTCACGGATCCACTGCCTTCGGGCGCGTACCACGACGTCTCCTGGGTGTGGGAGGATGCCGCCCCGTTCCCCGAGGGCTCGGTCGATGTGTTCGCCATCGCGGAGGAAGCCGACGCCATCGACGAGTTCGACGAGGACAACAACGTGCGACAGGCGGTTCTCAGGAACGACGAGGTGGCGTTTGACTGCAACCTGAACGGGTACGACGACGCTTCCGACATCGCTGCCGGAACCAGCGAGGACTACAACACCAACGGCATCCCCGACGAGTGCGAACCGGCCTTTGGCCAGATACTGCTCAGGACGGGCGAGGAACCCGGGGTGCTGTGTGTGGGCACCGAAGACACCTTCACGGTGACCCTGGAGGTGGCCGACCTGGACTATGCCATCAACGGCGTGCAGGCGTTGATCCACTATGACGCTGCCCATCTGGCGCTGGCCAGTATCACCCCCGCACCCAATTGGGTGTTGATTACCCCCGACGGCGCCGATCCCGACCCGGACGGCGACGGTGATCTCACCTGCGCCCTATATCTGCCGGGCGGAGAGATGTCCAGCAATGGCACCGTAGCCACTTTACTATTTGACCCCGCTGCCGAGGGTGCCACGAATGTGACGTTCCAGGCGGACAACGCCCCGTTCCACACCAAGCTGACTCGCGTTTGTGACAACACCACGATCATGCCGGGCAAGGTTGATTCCGGAACGATCAGCATCGACGACACGGTGGCCACCGCGAGCAACAACGGCCCGACCTTCTGTGAAGGTGATACCATAGAGTTGTCCGGCGGCCCGAGCAGCGGCCCCCTGGGCCCGTATACCTATTCGTGGACGGGGCCTGACGGTTTCAGTTCCAGCGAGCAGAGCCCGACGATTAGTGACGCCACATTGGCTATGAGCGGGACCTACTATCTGATCGTGGCGAACACCAACGGGTGCGAGTTCACCGCTCAGACCGATGTCACCGTCGAGTTGTGCATGGTGGTCAATGTGGAGATCGAAGGCCTGATCGGCGATAGTGGCAGTTATGGCCCTCCATCGGGTGACGGCAGCGAGATTGATCGTGAGGTGACTTTCGTGTTCACCGATTGCGACGGTGCCGCCGAGACATTTGTGGTCCCGGTGGCCTTCACGGCTGACGTCGGTGGCAATAAGGGTGTCGGGAGCGTGCAGTTCACGGGCCTGGATGCCAATCTGGATTGGCTTGGCGTTCAGGAAGGCCACACGCTGCGCACGTTGGTGGCGGTGGATTTTGTCGGCACGTTGGCAGACAGCGTCACGGTATTCCTGACGTCGGGCGATTTCCACACCGGTATCGTGCCGCAGGACAACCTGGTTGACATCACCGACTTCTCGATATTGGCGTCGGACTGGGAGACGGTTATTGGCGCCGACGAGAGTATCGGTGGTGATGCGACCGGTGACGGCTATCATGATGCTGACGACTTCGCGCTGATCCAGCCGAACTTCTTCGAAATGGGCGATGCAGTCAACGGTTGCAGCCGTGTAGGGCGGGTTCCATCCGCCGCAGGTGTAGGGCGGGTTCCACCCGCCGCGCTCCAAGTGGGAGTGGGAGTGATATCCCGAACCCCGCGTGCCAGCATCAGGGTGTCCGAGCTGAATTTGGCAGTGGCCCATGCTGAGCGAGCAGATGTTGACAGCAACGGCGTTATCGACGCGCGGGACATCCGCGCATTCGCCCGCCGGCACAACCTGCGCTTGCAGCCATCGTTCGATGCCAAGTTGACCGAGTTGGAGGAGGCTTTGGCACCGTAAGTTACATTAAAAAACTGCGCAGATTGCCGAAAATGGCTAAGTGCTTGATGGGGCGGGGGTTGCGTGTCGGCAGGCTTGCGCTAGCCTGGATTTTCGCCTAAACTA
>JAGLWJ010000384.1 GCA_023133475.1 Phycisphaerae bacterium
GCGAGGTTCCACCCACCCTACTATGCAGGCTGAAAGCCTGCGCTACAGAGAGGCTCTCAAGGGAAAAACCACTTATAGGAGATGCAAACATGACGCGGCGAAATTTGTGGGTTAACCTGTTTTGGGTTGGCATGGTGGGGCCGATCAGCGGCGTGTTGATCGGCTGTAATCAGGGCGGTGGGTCCTCGATTCCCGCCTTGCCCGCGGAGTTGGTCGTCTGGGGCGATCCCACCCCCGATAGTGACGCGATGTTCACCTCAGTGCGGGATTTCAGCAACGTTGACACCAGCTTCGTTGTCATCGGCACCAATAACCTGGTCCAGTTCTTCAACGAGAAGGTGTGCAACGTTTGTGAAGTGCAGGAATCAACCATCCTGATCAACGGCACACCGCGGGTTGACATTCGTTTTGGTCCAGGGCCCGACGGCACCGGTGAGCGCCGCCCCTTTTTGGTTTCCGTCGACGGATACTACATCGAACTGGTCCAGGAGTCCGGCGCGATCAGCTTCCAGGAGAAGGACGTAGTCTTCGAGGAAAACGACGATCCCAGCGATGATCTGGCTCAGCGGGTCGGCACCATGCCCAATCCCACAGCCGCAAGCTGACGCGGGTTTGGTGCCACAATGGTCTTGGGGGCTGGTGTATGGAGCCCGACAGCGCCGATCAATTCCTGGTCGAACAGATTCGTGCCGGCGACCAGGGTGCGTGGCGGCAGCTTATTGAGCGTTACAACGGGCGATTGTTGGCCTTTGCCCGCACACGGGTGCCCCGCACCGCCGATGCCGAGGACCTGGTGCAGGAAGCCTTTGTCGGCTTTGTCACCTCGTTGCCCAATTACGATGCCGCCCAGTCGCTGGAGACTTACCTGTTCACCATTTTGCGGCACAAGCTGTACGACCTGCTGCGCAAAAAGAAGCTTCCACTGGTCGATGTGCCGGCTGAGAGCGAGGACTGGTGGGACCGGGTGGTTCCCGGAACCGGGGAGACCCCCAGCAGGATCATGGCTCAAGCCGAGGCACAGCGGGCTCGGGAAGGCATTCTGGCGGAGGTGCTTCGCAAGCTGATCCACGAATACCGCGACCGCGGCGCCTTTGATGATTTGCAGATCATCGAGTTGTTGTTCTACGGCGGCTGGCGCAATCTCCAGGTGGGCGAGTTGCTGGAGATAGACCAGAAGGTCGTGGCGGGGGTGAAGTTCCGGGCCATCCAGAAGCTCCGCAAGTTCCTGGAAGGCTGTGAGGTTGCTTTGCCCGAGGACGATCGTGCGGAGGTCACGGTAAGCAAGGTCTGGCGTGAACGGCGGCTCACCTGCCTCAAGCGGAGCACCCTGGGCTCTTATGTGTTGGGCGTTTTGGACGATCCGTGGTTTAGCTACACCCAGTTTCACCTGGATGTGGTGGGCTGCCCGCTGTGCGTGGCGAACCTACAGGACCTCGAAGGCGATGAATCCGGCAAAGACCCATTGCCCACCGATTCGATTTTTGCATCAAGTGTGGGATTCCTCTCCCACGCATCCGGTTCACGATGAGAAATGGAAAAAAATGGAAAATGGAAAATGGAAAATGGAAAATGCTGACTTGGCAACGTTATCTTCTGTAGTTTCCATTCGCCATGCTCTCCTTCTACACGCTCCCCTTCGGG
>JAGLWJ010000385.1 GCA_023133475.1 Phycisphaerae bacterium
GGTGTGAGAAATGCGGGCTAAACACCACGGTGGCGTCGCGAGTGTCCACATTCTCCATTCTCCATTCATCACGTTCCCAATCCCGCATTTTCCATTTTTCATTTTCAATTTTCCATTTCCCCCCCATTCCCGGCAGCTTGACACCCTAACAATGACCGAATACGATAGATGCGAGTTGGGTGGCAGGAGTCCCGGAGGTTGTGTGATGCGGCGTGTATACAATCCGCCGAATCCTTTTGAGTCGGCTTATCACGAGTATCTCGAGGAACCACCGCCTATGGCGACGGAGGTCTACGAGGAGACCGCCCGCTCGATCATCACCCGCAACGACAGCCCCGATTGCCCCTTCACCTACTCGGTTAACCCCTACCGCGGATGCCTGCACGCCTGTGCCTATTGCTATGCCCGCACCTATCACGAGTACCTGGGAATGGGAGCGGGCACGGACTTCGATTGCAAGCTGGTGGCGAAGGTGAACGCTCCGGAATTGCTGAGACGCGAGTTGACCCGGCCCAGGTATCGCGGTCAATACCTCGAGTTTTCCGGTATCACAGACTGCTATCAGCCGCTCGAGGCGGTCTACGGGCTCACCCGACGCTGCCTGGAGGTTTGCCGGGACATGCGCACTCCGGCAGCAGTGGTGACCAAGAGCTTTCTGGTGGTGCGCGACGCGGAGTTGTTGGCGGAGATCGAGCGACAGGCCGGCGTTTCGGTCTGTATCAGCATTCCCTTTGCTGATGTGGAGATGTGTCGAAAGATAGAACCGGGTGCCCCGTCACCCGCCCGCCGTTTCGAGGCTGTGCGGAGATTGGCTCAGGCGGGTTTGCGGGTGGGTGTGTTGATCGCTCCGATCATTCCGGGGCTGAACGATACGCAAGTTCCACGGATTCTTGCCCAGGCTGCCGAGGCGGGTGCGCGTTTTGCTTGTTACACTGCACTGCGGCTGCCCGGAAGCGTCGAGCAGGTTTTTCTGAAGCGGTTGAAGGACGAGCTGCCCTTGCGTTACGGGCGGATCTGCGATCGTATCCGCGAGATGCGTGATGGTCGCCTTAACGAGACCCGCTTCGGCGCGCGGATGACCGGGACGGGACACTACTGGCGTAGTATCGAGCAGTTGTTCGCCATCAACCGGAGTCGCTATGGTCTGGCTGGCGGTATGCCGTTGTCGTCGTGCCCGGCGGATACCGGTGCTTGCAAACAAGCAAAGGAGACGCAGTTGAGCTTTGCATTTGCACAGTCGTAGGGCGGGTTCCACCCGCCGTCGCCAAGTGACACGCAACGCTACAGAAGGCGGGTAGAACCCGCCCTACAGTAACGATCCTGGAGTAACTCAATGGACACCACCTCTGCGGACAAAGAGGCCCAAGCCCGTGCACAAACCATCGAATGGCCGATTCGTCGGCACTACCGATCCGGTGAGCAGAGCGTTCTGAACGATCCGGTTGTGCGCGAACAGCGTATCGAGTTAGTGCTTAACGATGTTCCGTTGCTGGCTATGTTGGCATTGCCGCGGGACATAGAAGCCCTGGCGTTGGGGTTTTTGGTTTCGGAAGGGTTGTTGCAGGATCGCCGCAAGCTCCCGGAGGTTCATTTCGACGCCCAGACCGGGCAAGTTCGCTGCACGGGGGCCTTCGACGAAGACGCCGCCGAGAGCATTCACCAACGGTGGACCTTTGGGACCGGGTGTGGTGGCGGAGGGACCGGGCGCAACCTCTCGCGCCTGTCTGAGTGTCGCCCCCTGGACAGCCCCCTCACCGCTCAGGCAGTGCAGTTGATCACCTTGGGCCAACAGTTTGTCCGCGAGGGGGTGTTGCACCGCATGACCGCCGGGGTGCACGCCTGTGCCATCGCCCAGGACGACCGGCTGCGGCTTTTTGCCGAGGATGTAGGCCGTCACAACGCTTTTGACAAGGTGGCGGGGATGGCTTTGTCTTGTGACATGGAGATGTCCGATAAGATCGCCCTGACCACCGGGCGGTTGTCGGCTGAGATTGTAGGCAAAGCCATCGCCCATGGTGTGCCGATTCTGGCTTCCTCGTCAGCCCCAACCGCCATGGGGGTACAGTGGGCCCGCCGCTTCGGCCTGACTCTGGTAGGCTTTCTCCGCGGAGGGCGCCTCAACGTGTATACCGGATATCAGCGTGTGGTGCCCGGCGATGAATAGCCTACAGGGACCTAAGCGCAGCATTCTCTCGGTGGTCGGCCCACACTCCGGTTGCGGGAAAACCCTGTTTATCAGCCTTTTGGTTAAAGAGATCAACGGCCTGGGATGTTTGAAAGTTTCTCCGTCTCGCGATTGGGCTGCACCGGCGGCCCACACCGCCGTGACCGGTGGTGAGAACTTTTACCTGGAAGACTCCACCCCTCGACACCGCCCCGCAGCAGACACGAGCATGTACCTGGCTGCCGGGGCGGCACAGGCCATGAGACTGATATACCGCCGCGACGGGCTGGGGGCGGGGCTGACGGCGGCACTGGCCTGCTATCCGCCGAACATGCCCATTGTCGTTGAGAGTGCCGCCGCCGCTGCCATGCTGAGGCCGATGGCGGTGGTGCTGGTCGTCCGTCACCCGCCACGCGAGATGAAACCCACCACCGCGGCAATTCTGTCGCAGGTGACCGATCTGATGATCAACGCCCCCCAACACCACAGCCCAACCGATGAGGCCGCCGAACAGCTAAAACAGCGGTTCCCCATGCTCTGCCCGCAGTTTACCTGGTCAGCCGATTTACTCTCCGGACCGTTGCCGGCACAGATGCTGCATCGTCTGCGGTCTCTGCTCATCATGCGGATGTTGTAGCGGTGTAGGGCGGGTTCCACCCGCCGTCGCCAAGTGACACGCGACGCTACAGAAGGCGGGTGGAACCCGCCCTACAACTGTGATTACGCCGTTTTCCCCATTTTTCACGCTCCCCGTTGGGGAGCCGCTAAACGCTTGACTTTACCGAAAAACCGGCTATACTAGAGAATAGCATCTCCGAAACCATTCAACTCCGGCTTCGGGGAGAGAGGGTTCGGTCGCAATAGCGCAATGCGATGCGGCCAGGTTGGGAAAGATAACGGGAGAGAGGGAAATGAAGTGCTGCGCGCTAATTCTATGTGGTGTGATTGTGTGGGTTTTGTCCGCCGTGCCGGCTTGGGGAGACACTGTCACCTTGTTCATCGACCCGGGATCCGGTTCGACCGAGAATACCGGGGCAACGGCTACGCTCGTTTTCGAGTTCAGCGAAGTCGGTGCGGACGATTTTCTCAGCGTTAGGATGCAAAACACGACGCCGGAAGATATCGGATCCTCGCTGACAGCCGTCGGCTTTGAGCTTCCGGACTCATTGTCGTTGTCGGTTTCCTTTGCCCCGGGTGGTGCGTCTTCATATTTCGACGAACTGACGTTCGACGAATGTGTATTGCCGGGATGGATGGATGCGCCCGGTGGATATGATCTTATGCTCACCAGCGACGGCAACTTCCAGGGGGGCAATCCGAACGGTGCCCCGACAGCAGGTGAGTCGCAAACCGTGTTATTGGCCCTGGGTGACACGGGCTTGACCGCCGATCAGCTCGCCACCACGTTTTCCGACTTCTACACGGGCTTAACCGATCATTTTGTGATTGGTAGATTCCAAGCGGTCGGCCCCGACGGCGAAGACTCCGACATGGTCGGCGGCTACATTCCTGAGCCGGGGACGCTGGTTCTCCTGATGCTCGGTGGGACGGGGTTCCTTGCCCGCCGTGCGAAGGGTTGACCGCACAGCCAATGTTAATGTAGGATGGGTTCCACCCGCCGTCGCCAAGTGACACGCAACGTCACAAACGGCGGGTGGAACCCACCCTACATCCCTCATGGCACAAAGCCGATCCGTGCCATTACCGGCCGGTGGTCGGAACCGTAACCCACGCCGGTTTGACACTCGATGCAAGTCAGGCTGTTGCTGAGGTAGACATGATCCAGACGGATGCTCGGTATCCATCGGAAGAAGGAGTTAACCGGCCAAGTGGTGCCTCGGCCCCATCCGCCCAATGCGTGAGCGTCGGTCAGGCCCAGACGAGCCAGTGCCGATGCGTGCGGACTGTTTTCGGTGAAGTTGAAATCACCACCCAACACGACCGGTAGCGGCTCTTCTGCCAACGCATCGAGCAAATCGGCAGTCTGGGCGCGGTGCTCGATGGTGGATTCGAGCCCCCACGGAGGGAGCAAGTGAATGTTGTAAAACGCCACCGGACGATCGGCAATCCGGATCACCGCGCGCATTTGCGGTTGAACCGCCGACCCGAGTGGAATGTACGGTTCCACCTTACCCTCGAATGGTCGGCGCGCGTAGATGGCTGCCCCGAAGGAATCCTCCTGAGTAACATATTCGATGTAGGGGTATTCAGAACTCAACGCCGCCTGCAACGCTTTGTGCCAGTGCCAGGCATATTCCTGAATCAACAACACATCCGGATCAACAGCCTGTATCTCATCGATGATCGAGGTGGTGCTCTTGTTGGCCATGAGCAGGTTCACGCTCATCACCGTAACGCTTTCGCCCTCGACCACTGGGGTGGGCCTGGGGCGGAACTCCCACAATGTCGGAGCGAGCGTAACGCCCAGCAGTGGGAGCGTGGCCAGGAATAGCCTCCAGTTCCGGCCCCAGAGCGTAACCGCTGTGACGGGGAGCAACACGAGCCCGAAATGAAAGACGAACGTTCGCACCATGACAGCAGCCCAAGCCGCGCCGACATAAGTAGGCGACACATTACGAAAATCCGTCGGCCAAAGATAGGCAAAAATGAACAAGACGTAAGCGGCGATGATGAAAACCCAAGCCTCGATGAGCAGCGCCCGTTTGCGCTGTTCCCACGACGGGAAGAGAAAACATCTCAGCCGAGATGGCTTTGGGGCAACAGGTTGTTTCCGATCTTCAGCCAAGCCACACCGGGTTCGCTATGCGGGCCGCCTCGACCCTCAGACGTAGGGCGGGTTCCACCCGCCGCAAGCGTAGGGGGGGTTCTACCCGCCGCAAGTGTAGGGCGGGTTTCACCCGCCGCCGCCAAGTGACACGCAACGCTACAGAAGGCGGGTGGAACCCGCCCTACATGCCCGTCCCCCACCCTACCCGGTTCATCCATGCTGTCTACCGTACGCGGCGTGGGGCGAACTCAAGCTCCGAATCGACCGCCGGTTCAAGCTCGATCAACTCCGCCTCAAGCTCCAGCAGCTTGGCATCAAACGCCGGTTGCAATGGCAGATTGTGCCGGCGGGCGAATGCGCGGATGTCCCGTGCGTCAATAACACCGTTGCCGTCAAGGTCCGCTCGCTCGGCATGGGCCACCGTCAGGCTCAACTCGGAAACCGCGATGCTGGCCCGTGGGGTTCGGGATACCACTCCCACTTGGAGCGCGGCGGGGGGAACCCGCCCTACACGGCTGCAACCGTCAACCGCATCGCCGACATTGAAGAAGTTCGGCTGAATGATCGCGAAGTCATCACTGTCATGGTAGCCATCACCACTGGCATCGGCGCCGATGCTCTGGTCGGCGCCGATGACCGTCTCCCAATTGGACGCCCATATCGAGAAGTCGGTGATGTCAATTAAGTTGTTCTGCGGCACGATGGCGGTGTGGAAGTCGCCCGACCTTAGTAATACCGTGACGCTATCTGCCAACATGCTCACAAAGTCCACCGCCACCAGCGTGCGCAGCGTGTGGCCTTCCTGGACACCGAGCCACTCGAAGCCGGCATCCAAACCTGTCAACCTCATGCTTCCGACACCCTTGTTGTTGCCCGTGTCAGCCGTGAAGGTCACCGGGACCACGAATGTCTCGGCAGCACCATCGCAATCGGTGAACACGAAGGTCACCTCACGATCAATCTCGCTACCGTCACCCGATGGAGGTCCATAACTGCCACTATCGCCGATCAGGCCTTCAATCTCCACATTGACTACCATGCACAACTCGACGGTGACATCAGCCTGGGTGGTGAACTCACACCCGTCGGTGTTGGTCACCGTCAGATAGTAGGTCCCCGTCATAGACAATGTGGCGTCACTGATCGTCGGGTTCTGGTCGGTGGAACTGAAGCTGTCGGGGCCGGCCCACAAGTAGGTGTACGGGGCCTGAGCCCCGCCGCTTGAGCCGCCGTACAACTCGATGGTGTCGCCTTCGCAGACCGGGCTGTTGCTGGCTGCGGTGGCTACCGTATCGTCGATGCTGATCGTGCCGGAGTCAAACTTGTCCGGTAAAATCGTGGTAGCATCGGCGGCACGATCCAGTTCAGTGAATAACGGGTCGTTGTCGCCCTGGAACGTCACATTCGTGACACCCTGGGCTATTGGGTCGAACATCAGCGTGGCAACCGTGCCGTTGGTGGACATCTCTCCGCTCGGTAGAGACAGAGTGCAGACAAGATTGCCGTCGCCGTCCGGGTCGGGGTCGGCACCGTCGGGTGCGATCAACTGCCAGCCGGGCTCCGGGGCGATGCTGTCCAGCACCAGATACACGGGGTCATACTGGATCAACGCCTGCACACCGTTGATCGGCTGAGCCAGGTTGGATACATCGAGGGTCACGGTGAAGGTGTCGTCGGTATCGACACAGAGCGCCTCCGGCTCAGCGCCGGTTCTGAGCAGTATGTGGCCAAAAGCCGGTTCGCACTCGTCGGGGATGCCGTTGGAGTTGCAGTCCTCTCTGAAACCGGTTGCGATGGCACATACATCACCCACCCCGTCGCTGTCGCAGTCAGCCTGGTCGGGGTTGGAATGATTCGGGCAGTTGTCTCCGTCATCGCAGAGGCCGTCGCTGTCGGTGTCCGTCCCGTCGTTGGCTGGGTCGGGTGGGCCGCCGGTTTGCGAACAGTCGTCACATCCGTCAGTGTCGGTATCCTGGCAGACATACGGGTCCAGCGGATCGGTGTCGTCACCGTCGAGCACGCCATCGTTATCGTCGTCGGTATCACCGGCATCGCAGAGGCCGTCGCCATCGGTGTCGGTGCCGTCGTTGGACGGATCGTCAGTGCCGCTGGAGCAGTCGTCGCAAGTGTCACCGTCAACATCGCGGCACTGGTATGGATCCAGCGGGTGCGAATCGTCACCGTCAGGCACGCCATCGCCATCGTCGTCCGGATCGCCGGTGTCGCAGATTCCGTTGCTGTCGGTATCTGTCCCGTCGTTGGCTGGGTCGGGTGGGCCGCCGGTTTGCGAGCAGTCGTCACAGCCGTCGGCGTCGGTGTCCTGGCAGACATACGGGGCCAGCGGATCGGTGTCGTCGCCATCGAGCACGCCGTCGTTGTCATCGTCGGTATCACCGGAGTCGCAGAGACCGTCGCCATCAGTGTCGGTGCCGTCGTTGGACGGATCGTCAGTGCCGCTGGAGCAGTCGTCGCAAGTGTCACCGTCAACATCACGGCACTGGTATGGATCCAGCGGGTGCGAATCGTCACCGTCAGGCACGCCATCGCCATCGTCATCCGGATCGCCGGCGTCGCAGACTCCGTTGCTGTCGGTGTCTGTCCCGTCGTTGGCTGGGTCGGGTGGGCCGCCGGTTTGCGAGCAGTCATCACATCCGTCAGTGTCGGTGTCCTGGCAGACATACGGG
>JAGLWJ010000386.1 GCA_023133475.1 Phycisphaerae bacterium
GGTTTCCTGGGAAGTCGATGCTGTCATTATAAAGGCGCTCGAGAAGGAGCCGGCTGCACGCTACCAGAGTGTCCCCGACCTTGCGGGCGACCTCGGAGGGTGGTTGAAGGGTAAGCCCGTCAGTGCGGTTCCCAATACGGCATGGTACATCTTTGGGAAATGGCTGCGAAGCCATAAGCTCCTGGTTGCAGTAGGGACCTGCTTGGTTGCGGCAATGATCGGCTTGGCGGTCTTCGCTGTTGGAAAGTCAATTGAATCAGAAAAGGCGAGGGTGGCGGGTCACGTCAAGAATGTCTTGATGGGCTGTTGGCAGGCGGACCGCGATGATCCCTTGAATGCGTCGGCTCTGCTGTGGAGTGAATACCGTAAACAACAACCGCCCGATCTCCGGACTGAGTATGCCCTTTGGGAATTTTACCGGCGATACCCCTGCGTATATGCCGTCAACGCCGGCCCCCTCCTGGACGTGGAGTGCTCCCCGACCGGGAAGTGGTTGGTGACCACAACGCTTGATGGGGCTCTGAAGGTCTTCGACTCCGCGACCGGTCTGGGGGTTCAGCGTATCGACAAAGATGCCGCCTGCGCGTGGTGTCTGAAATTCGCGCCGGACGGCAAACGCATCTACACTGGTGGCATGGATGGAAAGATTCGCGTTTGGGGATTTGCCGAGCAAACCGGTCGCCTCGACGACACGCCGCTTGTCACACTCGATGCCACGGGAACAAGGGTCAACTGCATTGCGGTGTCGCCCGACGGGCAATGGCTGGCGGCGGGAATGGGTGAAGTGGACAGTGGGGTGGACAAGAAGAGATGTGATATCACCGATGCCAAAGTCTGCCTTTGGAGGGTCGCGCACAGTGAATATGAGTTCTTGCGCCGGATCGACCATCCCTGTAAAGTTCACGGTCTCGCCTTCTCGGCGGATAATACGCTGCTGGCTTCAGGGACAACCGCCCATGGGGGACATGGTAGTGTGCGTGTGTGGGATACCCGTAGTGGGGAATTGCTCCACGAGAGGGCGTTCGGTCAGCATTGCCGTGCCCTGCGGTTTTCCAAGGACGGTTCTTGCTTGTTCATCGGCGGAACGCATCTCTTGCGGTGGGCCTTCAACACCGAGGCCGTCGAACCGCTCGAATCAGATTCGAGATGGGGGGTTCGATCCATCGACCTGCTGGAGCTGGGCGCGAATCGCTCCGTTATTGCGGTAGCCGCAGGTGACGGGCGGGTGCGACTCTACGATGCCGAGAGCCGCGATCGACTCCGCATTCAGGGCTATCACGACGCCGAGCAGACTCATGTGGACGTGTGCTTTTCGCCCAACGGCGAGACCTTCGCTTCGGTGAGCCGGGACGGCTTGAAGGTGTGGGAACTACCGCCGGCCAAGAGCATTCTCTTCAAACGGCGTCTACAGGAGGTTCCGTATATCACCTTGTCCGAAGACGGCTCTCGTATCGCCGCCGTGTCATACCATCAAGACAAAACATGGGCGATTGACGTCTGGCATCGAAATCCAACCTCAAACCTGAACCGCACACCGGGAAAGCAGAGGTGGGAAGCGCAAGCAATCGACCCTCTGCCACAGCCCTTCGGCACGCCGGCACTGAGCGGCGATGGCTGCGGACTGGCATTTTCCGATGGGGTTGGGGAATTTGTCGCCACCCGATGCTTGTATGTGCTTGATAACGATCGCCCAATCATGCCCAAGATCATGTTCCCGTCGGATTGGGGGCGGGTCAACTGGTTACTATGGCACGGAAGCGACGCCAACACCTTGTTGTTGGCCTGTAGTGATGGGCCAATGCGGGCGTGGCGCCGGCAGCATGGAACAACCGGTCGCAAATCGCAGTTTGAACCGTGCTTCGACGGGTTTGCCGGGCAATGTACATACGTTGCGACCAGTAGAGACGGCAAATGGTTGGCTGCTTGCAGTGAATGGGACCGATCCACCGGCCAGGGCCGTGTTGTTCTCTGGCGATCCACCGGCTTGGATTTGCACAGCCACGCATTCGAAAATGCCTACACGCTTCGGAGTGAATTCGGCACGGGTGGGTGCACCTGGCGTGTTGCTCTGGTAAAGGCCGAAAATGGTGACCTCTTGTTGGCCACCGCCGGGAATCGTAAGGACGTCAGGTTGTGGGATGGCGGATCCGGTGAACTGGTTGCCAGGTTAGCCGGTCATCGTGATTCCATCTTCGGATGCTTCGCATTGAATGACCGCATGCTGGTCACCGCATCACGCGATGGGACCGTCCGGGTTTGGGATGTTTGGCAGAGGGAAGAAGTATGCGTGTTGTATTCTCGGCAGGGAGTGACACCCTCAATTTCCGTGTGCAACGGCCGAATTGCCATCGCGGACAATAACACAGTCACCATCGCGGACACCCGCCGCATCCAATCGTACCTCGACGGGAATCGAGGTTTTGAGCACCAAAGACCGGCGGATCACCGCTAACCTGGATTTTTCATGAACGCAGAGGCGCAGAGAGCGCAGAGAAGAAGGGAGCGCACCTAACGACAATGCTTCCCATCCCCCCATTTTCTCCATTCTCCATTCTTCTCTGCGTCTCTGCGTTCATAAATCATCCGGGGTAGCGCCGCTGAATACCCGCGTGTGCACACAACCAAATTGCTCGCGTTTGAACCACCGCCACGATTAAGGTACAAGAGCGGGTGGATGGTTATGCACAAGAGTGAGAATTCGACACAATTGCTGACCGGCGGCGGCTTGATAGCCGAAGGGTTGCCCAATTATGAGCTGCGCCCGCAACAGTTGCAGATGGCTCAGGCGGTGGCGGAGGCGTTCGATCAACCGTCCCATTTGCTGGTCGAAGCCGGCACGGGTGTGGGCAAGAGCTTTGCCTACCTGCTGCCGGCTATCGAGCGGGTCACCAAACACAACCAGCGGGTGGTGATCAGCACCCACACCATCGCCTTGCAGGAACAACTCATCAACAAAGACGTGCCGTTCCTGCAAAAAGTGCTGCCTCAGAAATTCTCGGCGGTGCTGATAAAAGGGCGGTCGAATTATATCAGCCTGCGTCGTCTTGCCCTGGCTGGTCAACGCGAACAGCTCCTGTTCAATGCCGACGACGACTTTGCTCAACTTCGAGCACTGTCGGATTGGGTGGGCAAAACGAAGGATGGTTCGCTGGCTGACCTTGCGAAACCGCCTCCCCCAGCCGTGTGGGAGCGGGTCCGTAGCGACAAGAACAACTGCCTGGGAAGCCGCTGCGAATACTTCCGGGATTGCTTTTATCAAAAAGCTCGAAGAGCGGCAGCCAAAGCCGGGCTCTTGATCGTCAACCACGCACTGTTTTTCTCGGACCTGGCCTTAAAGGCCGGCGGCAAGTCCATCCTGCCCAAGTACGCCGCCGTGGTGCTCGATGAAGCCCACAACGTCGAGTCGGCGGCGGGCAATCACTTCGGAATCGAGTTGGCAGACACGCAGCTTCAGTATCTGCTCAACTCCCTCTACAACCCCCGGACAAAGAAGGGGATTCTGGCGTTCCTGGATGCCAAGGATGCCATCCGAGCGGTCCTGGCAACCCAACCGGTGATCGCTCATTTCTTCGATGAGCTGGTGGCCTGGCAAGACCGCCACGGCCGATCCAATGGGCGACTGGTGGAACCACCTCCGGTTCAGAACTCGGTCAGCCCCGCACTGAACAACTTGAGCGGCAAGATTCACGAGCTGGGCAAACAGATGAGCCCCAAAAAAGACTCTCAGGATGATCTGACTGAGCTGGAGGGCTACACGAACCGTCTGGCGGAATACGCTCAGGGCCTTACGGCGTTGCTCGAACCCCAACAGGAAGGATGGGTGTATTGGATGGAGGTCGGCGGGCGGCGTCAGCGTCGTGTCACACTGCGAGGCCGGCCGATCGACGTAAGCCCAGCCTTGCGCGAATTCCTGTTCGAGAAGGTGGATAGTGTGGTGTTGACCAGTGCCACGCTGAGCACCGGCCCACATGACGGGTTCAGCTACATCAGGGAGCGACTTGGTGTCGAGCAGGTGCGGACGTTGTCTTTGGGTTCGCCGTTCAACTACCACGAGCAGGTCGAGCTACACCTGGTGCCGGGCATGCCCGAGCCCAGCCGTGTGAATGAATTCATCCCTGCCGCCTGTGCGGTGATCACCAGATACCTCACCAGAACCGACGGGCGGGCTTTTGTGTTGTTCACCGGATACGACATGATGTACCGCTGTGCCGACCAGCTCGAGGGCTTCTTCGCCGAAAAGCAGATGATGCTAATGGTGCAAGGCAGAGGCATGAATCGCTCGCTGATGCTGAAGCGTTTTCGCCAGGACGTGCGGTCGGTCATTTTTGGCACGGACAGTTTTTGGACAGGAGTTGACGTTCCCGGCGAGGCCCTCTCGAATGTAATCATCGTCAAGTTGCCTTTCGAGGTCCCGAATAGGCCGCCGGTGGAAGCCCGCATCGAGCAGATGCGCGCCCAAAACAAAAACCCCTTCTTCGAGTATCAACTCCCCGAAGCCATTCTCAAGCTCAAGCAGGGGTTCGGGCGGTTGATTCGTGCCGGAACCGACCGCGGAATCGTGGTCATTCTCGACCCGCGTATGCGCACCAAACCATATGGGAAGGCGTTCCTGCAAGCCCTTCCCCAATGCCGCATCGTGCAATGCGCCGCACCGTTGCAAAGTTAATGACTGCCACGGTGGGTAGCCCCGCCAAACGAGCGCACTATAGTGAGCACAGGAAGCGTTGGAGTGGTTGGAAAGCAGGGGAATCAAAAGGCCAAACTCCGCTTCCAGCGGTTTCCCCGATACGCCTTCCCGGGTTCTGTCTTGTGGCGAGGAATGCGTAGACCTTCGCCTTGGGCAAGCTTTTGGGAAGCGGCTCCCCGAGTTCCTGGGCACATTCGAAAAGTTTGTCCACACATTCCAAAACAGGATTGCCGCGCAGGGATTCAAGGCACGCATCCTCCAACATGCCGGGTCTGACCCCGTCCGGCATGATGAGCACATTTGTTCGAGGGCGGCCTTTGCCCGGTTCGCCTGGTTCTTCCGGCGGCTGAAGCTCCGCGCGTTGCATCGCGCCGATCACACTATCCCATGCGGCGGCAGGATTCTCATCAGCATCACGGACAACTCCAAGGGATTCAACCCGACGACGAAACGAGGCTTGGCGAACGAGACCTTTCAAAAACGGCCCCAGGTTTGTCTTCCCACCAAAGCTCTTTGTCTCTATCCCGGGCAGTTTGAGGTGCTTGAGAAACGCCGGTATAAAAAGTTCCTCCTCACGCCCTTCGACGAGAATGAGTTTGGGCCTGGTTGGTTCAAATAGTTGCATCAGCGCACCTCAAGGTCTGCCGCGATCGCTGCGTCCAGCCCTTCGTCGTCGTAAGTGACCGCCTCCACGTTGTCATCAATACGATCGAGGCGATGAAAGCGCAGAACCGGAAATGCGAATTCTTGCGCCACCTTGCGGGCTGCGACGAGACATTCGTGGCTGTGGGTTGTGGCGAAGAGTTGCACATTCAGCTTGGTGGCAAGTTCCACAATAGCTTTCCACAGGCGGTAAAACGCCGAGTGGTGAAGCCCCGCATCAACCTCATCGACCAGCACAATCCCGTCAGGGAACGTCGCAATGCCGGCGGCCAGGGAAAGTGCCCGCCCAATACCGTCGCCCAGATATTGGATCGGGAGCAACTCAGGCAACCCTACGTCCGCCCACAACACGGGCGAGCCACTCTGCACGTTGACCGAAAGGTCCCGCAAACGCGGCTCCAGAAGCCGCGCCACATCCACAACTGGTTGTGCGCGACGTTCAATCGATAGTTTGCTAAACCTTTCAACAACATCATTCCCCTCGCCACGCCAATGCGAGGCAATGAAAATTGCGGGAAGGGGAGGGGGGGCAGAGTCATCCACGTGAGCCATATAAGTCTTGTTCCCTCTCAGCTCGAGATCAACTTGACCGGTAGACTCCTCGCTCCCATACTCCAGCCTGAGTGCGAGTCCACGCGGTTTGCTTGAAGCAATGTGTGAGTAAGCAGGCTCCCCCGTGCCATTGCGGTCGCCGATGTCGCCGGTTGAGAAACCCTTGGACAAGGAAATCAGTTTCAACCAACGCGACTTGCCGTCAACGTCGACGCCACTGATTTCCACGGGATTGGAGCAATCCAGGTTGTGGAAAATGCAATCCCATGGTGCCTGCCCTTTTGTTGTATCCGCGTGCTGAATCCGCATCCCACGGGAGACGTTGATGCGCAGCACGAGTTCGGGATCCGTTGCACCGCAATGAAGGAGAATGGCTTCCAACAAAGCCGTCTTCCCGGCGTTGTTGTGGCCGGCAATCAGATTAACGGGCAGCAGTTTGTCAAGCGTAATATCTCGGAAGCAGCGAAAACGCCGAATTCGAATTGACCGGTACATGGAAACGCTCTCTAATGCCATAGGAACTTTTCAGAGAGAATTCTACCATGGATGGAACTCGGATGCACGCCGTTGCCCCATTTCGCCGGGAGGCCAACGGTGTAGGGCGGGTTTCACCCGCCTTCTCCGCTATATCACAAAAAAAGTTTCACGAATTCCATTTTCCATTTTTCATTTTTCATTTTCAATTTCTCACGCTCCACGCTCTATGCTCCACGTTCTATGCTCCACGCTCCCCTTCGGGTCGCCGCTAAACGTTGCGGACTTGTCGCCGCTAAACAACCCCGCGCGGTTTCTCTAACGTTTTTTGCCATGCCCCTCCCATTGGAAGATGATTTGACATCCGCAAAGTGGCATAGTTGAATCCTGTCAGGACGGTGGGTGTTCTTTCGCCACCGGATTGGGGGTCAGGTCCCATGGAAGACGAAGGTTGAGTATGATGCTATCCGAGACCGATCGACAGGCAGACGACTTCGGTTCCGATTTTGCCGGTTTCCACAGGCTGCTTTCCAAGCGTGTCCAGGATGTGTTGCTGGTGTGCAGCTTGTACGAATCCTTCATCCTTGAAGAAGACGGCCTGCTGGCAGACCTGATCACCAGCGAATACCTGGAACTAAACCTCAGCCACGCGCCCCGTGTGTCCCGAGCTTCGACCGGGCATAAAGCGTTGGAGATGGCGGCTGAGCACCAGTTCGATATGGTAATCACCATGTCGCGGCTGAGCGGTTGGGACGTGCGGGACTTTGCCGAAGCAGTGAAGAAAATCAGGCCTGAGTTGCCCGTGATCGTTCTGGCGGATGAGATGCGTGAACTGGCCCGCTATTCGGGGCAGGGGCAACAACACGGAGCCATCGACCAGGTCTTCGTCTGGCATGGCGACGCGAAGATTCTGCTGGCGATCATCAAGTATGTCGAGGACATGCTCAACGCCGAGCACGATACGCGGGTGGGCAATGTCCGGGTGATCATCCTCATCGAGGACTCGGTCCGGTTTTACTCGTCCTACCTGCCGCTGATCTACACTGAACTGATGCGGCAGACGCAGATGCTAATGGCAGCCGGGGTGAACCGCGTGCAGAAGCTGCTGCGTATGCGTGCCCGCCCCAAGATTCTGTTGGCCAAGACCTTTGAAGATGCCTGGGACCTGTACACGAAATTCTGCGATAATGTGCTGGGCATTATCTCCGACGTGCGGTTCCCCTGGTGCGGCACGCTGGACCCCGAAGCCGGAGTCGAGTTCATTCGCCTGGTCAAGCAGAAGTCACCGCATATGCCGGTCTTGCTGCAATCCTCCGAAGCCGGCAACGCCGCCAAAGCCGCAAGCCTGAACGCCTGCTTCCTGCACAAGAAGTCTCGCACTCTGCTACAGGACCTGCGTGGTTTCATCCAGGCCAATCTGGGCTTTGGCGATTTTGTTTTTCGGATGCCCGACGGGCGGGAGGTGGCCCGTGCCGGCGACCTGCGAGACTTGGCGGGGATACTGTCAAAGGTGCCCGATGAGTCGATTCTGTTTCACGCCGGTTCGGACCACTTCAGCAACTGGTTGATGGCCCGCACGGAGTTCGAGTTGGCAGCTCGGATTCGCCCGCGAACCGTCTCGGAGTTTGAGTCGGTGGCTGAGGTACGCAAATATCTGGTGGAAACTTTCACGGAGTTCGACGAACGGAGCCAGACCGGCATCATTTCGGATTTCTCGCGGAAGAAGTTCTCCACTGCGACAGCGTTCACGCGTATAGGTGGTGGTTCGATTGGCGGCAAGGCCCGCGGGTTGGCTTTCATCGGCGCCTTGCTGAAGCGCTACAACGTCCGCAACCGGTTTCCAAGCGTTAGCATCGCGGTGCCGAACAGCGCCGCTATCGGAACCGACGTTTTCACCAGTTTTCTGGACGAGAACAATCTAAACGATTTCATCGCGGAAGACCCCGGTGACGAGCAGATTGCCGAGGCATTTCTCGAAGCCAAACTGCCCACCAGGGTGCACAGTGATCTGGCAGCCTTTTTGAGTTCGGTGCGTTATCCGCTGGCGGTGCGTTCGAGCAGCCTTCTCGAGGATTCCCACGGGCAGCCTTTTGCCGGGGTGTACAGCACGCACATGATCCCCAATAACCACTTCAACCTGGGGGTTCGCCTGGATCAGCTTTGTGATGCCATCAAGCTGGTCTACGCTTCGACCTTCACGCGGTCTGCCCGCCGTTATCTGGACATCACCGGTCACCGCGCCGAGGAAGAGAAAATGGGCGTCATCCTCCAGGAGATCGTGGGGTCCCAATACGGGGACCACTTCTACCCCACGTTTTCGGGAGTGGCCCGGTCGTACAATTACTATCCGTTCGGCAAGCTCAAACCGGATGACGGGGTGGCCTGCACGGCATTGGGGTTGGGCAAGATGGTGGTTGAGGGGGGTGAGATGTTGATGTTCTCGCCCGCTCATCCGCACATCCTTCCCCAATTCGCCACCATTGGTGACATACTCGCCAATTCGCAGCGGCGTTTCTATGCGCTGGATATGAGCAACCCTGACAGCTATCCGACCATGGACGCCGATGCCAATCTCCTTATGCACGGCTTGGACGTGGCGGAGCGCGACGGGACGTTGGCTCCGATCGGCTCGGTCTACTCGAGTGAAAACGATGTCGTGTACGACGGGATCACCCGCCTGGGGCCGCGGTTGGTGACCTTTGCCCACGTGCTCAAGTCCGACTTGTTTCCGTTGGCGAGCATTCTCGAGTTGTTGCTCGATATTGGCCGGCAGGGCATGGCTTGCCCCATCGAGATCGAGTTTGCCGTGGATATGAGCACGGACCCCATGGAGTTCGGGTTTCTCCAGGTCCGCCCGATCATTGCCGACGAAGCCATCGCCGAGGCAGTGTCGGTGGTGGAGATCGAGCCGACCGAGACCCTCTGCTACAGTGCCCAAGCCATGGGCAACGGCAATATCCCGGGTATCCACGACATCGTCTTTGTCGCGCCCGATCGGTTCGACCCGGCGCGAACTCGTGAAATCGCAGCCGAAATCGGGCGGGTCAATGAGAAACTCAACAAAGCCGGACGCCCTTATGTGCTCATTGGCCCGGGACGGTGGGGGTCATCCGATCCCTGGTTGGGGATTCCGGTCATTTGGGAGCAAATCTCCTCAGCCCAGGTAATCGTCGAGACAAGTTTGCGTGATTTTGTTATTACGCCCTCGCAGGGGACGCACTTCTTTCAGAATCTGACCTCCTTCCATATAGGCTACCTGACGGTCAACCCGACCACCGGAGGCGGGCATGTGGATTGGGAGTGGCTGGTCAGCCGGCCCCCCGTCGAGGAAACCCGGTACGTGCGGCACGTTCAACTGCCCGATCCCCTGGAGGTTTGGCTGGATGGGCGCACTCGCCGAGGAGCGATCCTAAAGCCCAACGCGGGAGAAATGGAAAATGGAAAATGGAAAATGGAAAATGGGGGGATGTGAGACATCGTCACTGGGTGCACTCCCTTCTTCTCTGCGCTCTCTGCGTCTCTGCGTTCATGAAAAATGTGGGTCAGTTGTAGGGCGGGTTCCACCCGCCTTCCTCGCCTGAATGGTGGGTTCCACCTCGCTCCGTGAGGTTCCACCCACCCTACGCTTGGTCTGCCATGCGTGCTCCGTGGCGAATTATCCGGTCTGACTCTGGCGTCGGCTGGGATTGTATCGTAGGTTTCGATGGAGCTGACGTGACGCATCGTCGCCGGCTACCACGCCGCCACAGGGGACGACGACATGGACGATATCGCAGAACAACTCGATCAAGTTCGGGGTGAATTCGCGCACCTGCTCAGTGCCTACCCGGGCGCCTCATCCGAGGAGAAACAGGAGATTCTGGACCACTGCGAGTTCCTCGGCGGTGAGGTCCAGGAACTGGTCGGGGTTCTAAAGCTGAGCATCCATAGGATCACGAATATCGCGCTTTCGTCGATCGAAGAGGAGGCCCCGCGGGAGGCGGATCAGCTCGAACAGATCGCCCGCCAGGGTATCCGAGTTGCCCACGGTGCCGGCGAAGAAGTGTCGGCAGCCGTCCGCCTGATCCGACAACTCCAAGACAAGCAGACCACCGGCGAACCGTAGGGTGGGTGGAACCTCG
>JAGLWJ010000387.1 GCA_023133475.1 Phycisphaerae bacterium
GTGCCACCCGGTGTGAACGGTTACCCGTTGTTTTCGGTTCAGAATCTGGGGCGTGAACCGCCGATAACCACTGGTGGCGTCGTAGGGCGGGTGGAACCCGCTCTACAATCGGCGGGTAAAACCCGCCCTACAATCGGCGGGTGGAACCCGCCCTACAGTTTCTGCCAATGAACCGAGACTTTCATCACAAAATCGTCACCCCCACACATCTCGTCCGGGACGTTCAGGAGGCCCGTCGCAGAGGCCTGACTATCGTACAGTGCCACGGCTGCTTCGACATCGTGCATCCCGGGCACATCCGCTATCTGGAATTCGCCCGGCGTCAGGGCGACATGCTGGTGGTGACCCTGACCGGCGACTCGGAGATCACCAAAGGCCCCGACAAACCTTACATTCCCCAGGAACTCCGTGCGGAGAACCTGGCGGCTTTGGAATTCGTGGACCGGGTCTGCATAGACCATGCCCCGACGGCTGAAGCGATTCTTCGAGCGGTCCGTCCGGAGGTCTACGTTAAAGGGCGGGAGTATGAGTTTTCACGCAACCCCGGATTCCTGCGGGAGCGGGAGCTGGTGGAGCGGCAAGGCGGGCGGGTGATCTTTTCGAGCGGGGACGTGGTGTTCAGCTCGACGCAATTGGCCCAGGCGATGCCCTACGACGGAGACCTGGAACGACACCGCCTACAGTCGATCTGTGGCCGACATGGGATCGATGAGAGCCGACTGGCGAATATCCTCGATGATTTTCGAGGCTTGCGTGTGGTGGTGGCGGGCGACACGATTCTGGACCGTTACATCTTTTGCGACGTGATCGATGTAGCCAGCGAGTCGCCCTTGATGTCGCTGGCACAGCTTGGCGAGCAGTGCTATGCCGGTGGTGCGGCGATAGTCGCCCGTCACTCTGCGGCGATGGGTGCCCAAACCCTGCTTGTCAGCCCCGTAGCCGCCGACGAGGCGACCACCTACGCCGAAAACGTGCTGGCGGCTGAGGGTGTCGAAACCCGGACCCTGGCGATACGCCGGGAACTGGTCGAGAAAACCCGCTACCTGGTGGACGAAACCAAACTGCTCAAAGTCGAGCACGGCAAGCCCGAGCCGCTGGACTCGGCGGCGGAGCAACGTTTTGCCGGGTTGCTCGAAGAGGCGGCGGAAGGGGCTGATGTGTTGATCTTCTGCGACTTCGGGTACGGCATGCTCACCCGGAGCCTGCTGGAGCGGGTCTTGCCGAACCTGCGCCGCAAAGTCGGGACGATTGCCGCAGACGTTAGTGGGCCTCACGCCAATCTGCTGCACTTTCGGCAGGTCGATTTGCTGTGCCCCAGCGAGCGTGAGATGCGTTCGATGCTGCACGATTTCGAGCACGGTCTGGCTCCGGTGGCCTGGAACCTGCTTAACGAAACCCAGGCTCGCCATCTGCTTGTCACCCTGGACAAGAAGGGGCTGGTTGCCTTCGAGCGTCGCAGCCAGAACCCGCGTGTGGCTGACTGGGGTGGTCGTTTGAAAAGCGAGCATTTGCCTTCGTTTGCCGATCGGACCGTGGACCGTCTGGGTTGCGGGGACGCCTTGCTCACCGCTTCGACGCTGGCTCTTGCAGTTGGTGGAGGCTTGAATTCGGCGGCTTACCTGGGCAACATTGCCGCCGCCATTGAGATTGCCCGGCTCGGCAACATTCCGGTGGAGGCTGACGTGCTAAGGCGCCAATTACGCCGGCGTCCCGAGTTGCAGCGGGAGCCCTATAAAACAAGGCCGCCCTCCCGGACGGCCCCACCCCCTGTGTCGGGGTGCGTTCCCCGTTAACTCATTCATACATAGACGCTCACATAGTAAGTTTGACACGCGGGTGTTTTTTTTGGCGAATCACGATGAAAATGCTGAAGTAGGTCGGGTCCGCAGACCCGACATTCGGGATTCCCAACGGCACCGCGGATGGCCGCCTCCCTTACGGTTGCGGTACTGATTGGGTCGAGGGGGATGTCGGGTCTGCGGACCCGACCTACGGGGGCGGTGTGGCAAATGTCAGCGGAATCGCTCTTGTACGATGGTGTTTAGCTCGCACGCGAGCTTACGCTCATCCACGTTCACCAGTCGGCCATCTTTCACCACGGTTAGACCGTTGACCATGACCCGGTCAGCCCGTGGGGCATGGCAGAGCATCAGGGCGGCTAACGGGTCCTGAGCTGCCGCACCGGCAAAGGCAATGTCGTCGATCCTGAACAAGGCCAGGTCCGCAGCCATATCCGGTGCGATACGCCCCAGCGTCGGCCTGGCAAGCACGTCAGCCCCGCCGGCGGTGAGCATGTTGAACGCTTGGGCTGTGGACAACGCCGTGGCGCCGCCTTGCACCCGCTGGAGCAGCATGGCTTGACGGGCTTCAGCCGGCACATTCCCACCGTCGTTGCTGCTGCTGCCGTCCACGCCGATACCGACCTTGACACCCTTCCCCAACATGCGGGCGATCGGGGCGATCCCACTGCCCAGACGCATGTTTGAACACGGGCAATGCACCACCCCGGTGCCGGTCTGAGCCAACAGGTCGATGTCCGCACCGTCAAGGTGCACACAGTGAGCCAGATAAACGTCAGGCCCCAGCCAATCGTGCTCGTGCAGGAATGGGATTGGGCGCAGGCCGAACTTGTCGAGGCAGTATCTTTCCTCGTCGAGCGTCTCAGCCGCGTGGGTGTGCAGCAGCACGCCCTTTTCGCGGGCCAACACCTGTGTATCACGCAGCAGTTCGGGGCTGATGCTGAACGGCGAGCACGGAGCCAGGTCAATCCGCACCATGGCATACGGGCTGGGATCGTGGTAGGCATCGATCACCCGCGTGCAATCCTGGAGGATTTCGTCTTCCGGCTGGGTGCAGTCATCGGGCGGTAGGCCGCCGTTGGATTCGCCCACGCTCATGCTCCCGCGACAGGCGTGGATGCGCATGCCCAGCGTCTCGGCCGCCTCCAGGACCGATTCGAGGCGAGCATCGCTGCCACGCGGGAAGATATAGAAATGGTCGCTGGTGATAGTGCAGCCGGAAAGCAACATCTCGCCCATGCTGACCATGGCTGCCGTCTTCACCGCCTGGTGGTCGATATGCCGCCACTTCTGATACAACGCCGCCAGCCAATCGAACAGCTTGACACTCTGCACGGCGAGCAACCCGCGTGTCAGAGACTGATACAGATGGTGATGGGTATTGACAAAGCCGGGCGCGATCAGATAGCCGTGCCCGTCAATCACCTCCACATCAGCCTCCGGTCGAGGTATCGCCATTTCGTCTGCGTCACCCACTTCCCGGATCACCCCGTCCTGGATAACGATGGTCTGGTTCTCCAGCACCACGGGGGTTCCGTCGCGTGTTGTGATGATGGTTCCGCCGGTGATGATAGTTTTCATAGGGTCCTGGTCCTCTGTTCCATAATACGATGACGTATTCTTGGTCATGTAGGGCGGGTTTCACCCGCCTTCCGGTCCGCGGCGGACGGAACCCACCCTACAGACTATCATGGATGTAGGGCGGGTTCTACCCGCCGGCGCGATGCCACAACGGCGGGTGAAACAATTCTCCATGATCGCCCGGGGGATTGGGCAGGCAAATTTTTTTGAAAACTGCTTGCTTTTTGGCCATACGTGGTATAAAACATAGGTAGAGTTGTTATACGGACCTACGCCCAAAGGGCGTTATCATAGAGCTTTTCCCCTCCGGAAAGCACCGGGATCATCCTCTTTGGAGGAGCCCGGTGCTTTCTTGCGCTTAGCGGTATCCAAAAACAGCCATCCGATCAGTGCCGCGACCGTAAGGGAGTAGCCAATCCAAGTAGACCTGTAGCGCAGGCTTCCAGCCGGCACAGTGGCCAATAAAAACGGTAAACATTCAGTAAACCCGTGGTGTGCGTAAAGGCAAGAGGCAACGAGGTGTCTTCTTCTGAGCCCCCAACGGGGGCTAACGCCATGGGCCACCGGGACTACTCCGGAGCCTTCACGATCTCCAACGCCTCCGCGGGGCACACCGTCACGCACAGGCGACACCCCTGACAACGCTCATGGTCGATCTGGGGCAAGCGATCGGAGCCCTCGAGCTTGATGGCCTGGTGCCCGCCGTCGCGGCAGGCGATGTAGCACAGATCACACTTGACGCAACGGCTCTCAATCAGCGAAGAAACCACCTTGACCTCACGCGGCAAGTCAGCGTGCCCGACGATACGGTCCAGACTCTTGCCGATGATCTCGGACGGGCTGCCAAAACCCTTCTCCTGGAGATAGAAAGCCAACCCATCTTGCAGATCGTCAATGATGTCATAGCCGTAGTGCATGACCGCGGTGCAAAACTGCACGGTGGTGGCTCCGACCAGCATCATCTCGACGGCATCCCGCCAGGTCACCGGGCCGCCGGTGGCGGTGATCGGCAGGTCAACATTCTTGCTGATCTCCGCCAACGTCCGCAGGGTGATCGGTTTGGTGGCCGGCCCGCTCAGACCGCTGTAAGTGCTGTAGCCCTGAACGTTGGGGTAGGGGACAAAACTGTCCACGTCCACGCCCATGAGCGAAGGGATGGTGTTGGCGGCACAAATCGCGTCAGCCCCGCCACGCTTGACCGCCTGAGCCACCTTCACAATGTTGGTTACCTGCGGTGTGATCTTGATCACCACCGGGCAGCGTTGGGCAGCTTCCTTGACCCAGCCGGCCACCCGCTCGGTGGCGTCGAGGCTCTGAGCCAGCATGGCGCCGGGCTCCTCACCCATGCTGCCCTGCGGGCACGAGAAACTGCACTCGATAATGTCAACCCCGACCGACTCCAGACGCTTGACCAGCTCCTGCCACTCCTGCTTCTTCGAGCCCATGATGCTGACGCAGACCACCCTATCGGGGTACTCCTTCTTGAGCATATCAACCCGCTGTTCCACCACGTCGATATGGTGCTCGGAAATCAGGTCGATGTTACCCAGCCCCGCAATTCGCCCCCCTTCGTAGTGCAAAGCGCTCATCATGGGGTAGGCCAAGTCCACTGGCTCGGTCTCGACCGAGGTGGTCTTGAGCACCGCCCCACCCCAACCGGCTTCAAACGCCGACCGGACCATGTCCAGATCGTCAGAAGGCGGAGCGGCTGACAGCAAAAAGGGATTGCGAAACCGAACCCCGCAAAAATCAATCGACAAATCCCGATCGTGCGTAATCATCAAACACTCCTACTCAGAAATGGAAAATGGAAAATTGGGAATCGACGGCAGCGAATGACACACTGCTGGAACTTCATTTTCAATTCTCCACGCTCCCCGTTGGGGAGCCGCTAAACGCTACGGACTTGCCGCCGCTAAACACCTTCCCCCTGTCACACAGGGATATCCACTCCTCGTTGCCTTGTTGCCTTGTTGCCTCTTGCCTCTTGCCTTCTTCCGCCTCATCTGCGTAAGTAGGCGTCGATGGTTTGGGCGGCATGCTTTCCTTCCGCTACCGCCTTGACAATCATCGTTCCGCCGGCGGACGTTGCGTCCCCACCGGCATAAACGCCCTCATGAGAGGTGGCGCCGGTCTCCGGATCGACTATGATCCTGCCTCCGCCGTCGAGCTTTACGCCCGGCAACGCGTTGGCGAACTCCGGTGCCGGCCGGGCACCAATGGCGAAGACCACCATCTCCACCGGCAACCAGTATTCAGTGCCGTCGATTTTCTCCGCGTTGGCTGGGATGAACTTGCCCGGCTCCTTCCAGCGGATGCGCACCGCCTTAAGCCCGGTCACCTTGCCGTCTTCACCGGTGATCTCCAAGGGCATCGAGCGGGTGTGGAAACGCACGCCCTCTTTCCATGCTTCGCCGAGTTCGTCATGGTAAGCCGGCATCTCGCACGGGGCTTCCAAACACAACATGTCGATTTCTGTTGCCCCAAGCCGCCGTGCTGCCCCGGCTGCGTCCATCGCCACGCTTCCACCGCCAACGATCAGCACGTTGGCAGGCACCACCGGCTTGTCGCCCTGCCCGAAGTTGAACGCGGAGAAGGCATCCAGCAGCGCCTTCCAGGTGGTCACACCGTCGAGGTCTTCGCCGGGAACCCCCGGCGTAACAGCCTGCTGCAACCCGGCGGCGAGATAGACCGCCCCGTACCCGCCAGCCAGCAGATCGTCGATGGTGTGATTGGCTCCGAATGGGGCAGAGGTCTCGATGCGAACGCCCAGGCTTGTGACGTACCGGATTTCACCAGCCACCAATTCCTGCGGCAGGCGATGGGGTGGGACGCCATAGGTGCAGATTCCCCCGGGCAACGGGTTCTTCTCGAAGACGGTGGGCACGTGCCCCAGTTTGGCCAGTTCCGCCGCAGCCGCCAACCCGGAAGGCCCCGCACCAATAATAGCCACCTTTTTGCCGTCTGCCGGCCCCGCCGGCCCACTCCTGCCGCAGCGTAGTTCGGTGCAGGCTGCGTAGTGCTGGAGTTTCCCGATGGCGATGGGGGTGCTCAACTCGGTGCCAGCACAGGCCCCCACACATAATTCATCGACGGGACAGACCAATCCGCACACACCAGCCAACACATTCTGCTCGCGGATCAGATTGATGGCCCGCCGCGGGTTGTCGAACCGGATCGCCCGGATAAAGTGCTTGATCGGCACCTGTGCGGGGCAAGCCGCCACACACGGCGGATCATCGCACATCAGACACCGCGACGCCTCCAGTTTGGCCTGCGTATCGGTCAGGCAGTTCTCACACAAAACATCACTCATGGATGGCCCTCTTGTATACATTCAGTGAACCCGTGGTGTGTAGAGGCATGAGGCAAGAGGCAAGAGGTATGAGGCAAGAGGCAAGAGGCAACAAGGCAACGAGGAGAGAATGTGAGAAGGGGTACCTATGCCCTCACCGGCGTCCTCTTTTGAGAGCCCCCAGAGGGGGCGTCGGAATATAGCCCAGGGTGAAGCGAAGCGAACCCTGGGTACGCCGGGCATCGTCATTTGAGCCCCCAACGGGGGCGATGGAACGATGTGGGATTGTGGCGTCATTTGAGTCCGAGCCGTGTCGCACGATTTCCATCGCCCCCGCTGGGGGCTTGTTTGAGGTTGTTGTCTTACCCCAGGGTTCGCTTCGCTTCACCCTGGGCTATATTCCACCGCCCCCGTTGGGGACTCGGAAGAAGACACCTTGTTGCCTTGTTGCCTCGCTGCCTTGTTGCCTTGTTGCCTCGTTGCCTCTTGCCTCTTGCCTCTTGCCTCATGCCTCACGCCTCACGCCACTGCCCCTTCCACCTCGCTCGTGTCGGAGACGTCCTGCTCGAACTTCACGCTGACCAGCGAAGAGACGCCGGGCTCCTGCATGGTCACACCATACATGCGATTGGCGATGCTCATGGTGCGCTTCGAGTGGGTGATGACAATGAACTGCGACCGATCCAGAAACTCGAGCACGATGTTGTTGAAACGCACGTTGTTGGCTTCGTCCAGTGCGGCGTCCACCTCGTCCAGGATAGTAAAGGGAGCCGGGCGCGAGCGGAAAATGCTCATCACCAGGGCGATGGCGGTCATGCTCTTCTCGCCGCCGGACAGCAGCAAGAGGCTTTGCAACTCCTTGCCCGGCGGACGGACCATGATCTCGATCCCACACTCCAGCGGGTTGTCGGGGTCCTCAAGAATGATGTCCGCCTTGCCGCCGCCGAACAGCTTGCGGAAGAGGTCCTGGAAATTCTCCCGAATGACTGCGAATGCTTCCGTAAAACGGGCCAAACACTCGTGGTTCAGCCTGTCGATCAACTGCTGCAACTGCTTATGCGACTCGTCCAGATCGCTCCGCTGAGAGGTGAGGAACTCCAAACGCTGCTCCAACTCGTCCTGCTCGGTGATGGCATCGAGGTTGACATTGCCCAGGCGATCCATCTTCAGGCGCAGCTCGGCAATCTGAGCCTCGACGGCGCCCCAGTCCTCCTCGGCATGCTCGTAAGACTCGTATGCCTGAGCCAGGTCGATGCCCAACTCGTCAGCCACGCGAGCCACCAAATCCTCACGCCTGACGCCGAGGGTGCTTAGTTCCATCTGGTTGGCGTGCAGCCGAGCTTCCACCTCGTCCAGTTCGGTGCGAAGCTGCTTGATGCCGGTGGTCAGTTCGTCATTCTCCAGCCGAAGCAGGTCTCGCATTCGGCGTAGTTGCAGTGCTTCCGCCTGTAAGCGTTCGCAGTCCCAACAGAGTTCCGTGAGTTTTTCCCGCCCTTGAAGCACAACAGTTTCGGACTCGGCGATTCGCCCCTCGCAGTCGGCGGCTTCGTGGGTCGCCGCCGCTATCCCCTCCTGAGCCTCGCGTAACGTGTGGCGTAGTTTGTTGACGGCCTCCACCGCCGCCGCACGCTTGGTGGAAAGCTGCCCGTCAGCCACCCGAGCCTCCGTGGAACGCGCCGCTAACCGCTCTCGCTGAGCGACGATGTCGTCTATCTTCTGCTGGTACTGTGCGACCTCCTGTTCCCGAGCCGACTTTTCTTCATCCAGCCGGCCCAGGTCGTCCCGGTTTGCACTGCGTTTGTTCCCCGCTTCGGCGATCTGCCTCGCCAATGAATCCAACTCGTTGGCGATCAGCGGCTGTTCGTTGCTGAGCCGGCGGATCGACTCCGACACATTCTGCATGGCGGCATTGGCTTCGACTTTGGCGGTGTTGGCTTCGTAGATGGAGGTCCGCAACTCCTGCTGGACCTGAGCCAAATGCCCCGCCTCAGCCGTCGTCCGGTTGAGCTGGTCCTCGACCCGCTCGATCTTGCGAACCATCCCCTCGATGCGGTCGTCGATCCCACGCAGCTCGCTCTTACGCGAGATAAGCCCCACCTGCCCCGAAGCAGGCCCGAGGCTGATGCACCCGCCGGGTTCCACCAACTCGCCCCCCAGGGTGACAAAACGATGCCCCTCGGTGTCCTTCTCCGCCATCGCCAAAGCCTCGTCCAGGCTTTGCACGACGATCGTTTTGCCCAGCAGGTGCTTGGCCAAATGCTCCAGCGGATCCGAAAAGCGGACAAACTCCAAAACCTGAGCCACATAACCGGGATAGATCGAAAAGTCCCGCACGTTAACCACCGGTGGGAGCCGGTCCAGGAAAACCACGGTCAGACGCCCGGGCAAATCCTCCAACAACGCGGCATCAGACAGAAATCTCCGGCTGTCATTCACCACCAAAAGCTGATCGAACTCGCCCAGTGCCGCCTCCAGGGTGGCAGCGTGCTCCACGTCCACATCGAACAGGTCCGCCACTATCCCCTCGATGGTGGACAATGCCCCATCGTTGGGGGTGGACAATCGGCCCTTCAGCAGCTTGCGTACAGCAGCCCCCACCCCTTCCATCCGATCCTCGAGATCGTGCAGCAACTGCCTCCGCGAAATCAGCCCGCTACGCTCCTCTTTGAGCCTGGCCAGCGCGTCAGCCAGTTCCAGGCGCATCTGCTCCACGCGGGAAGCGTCAGCCTTCTTCTCCGCCAGCCGTATGGTCTCCGCCTCGATCACCTCGTCGAGTTCGCTGATCCGTGCCTCGAACGACGCCCGGGTCTGGAGCAGGTCTTTCAGTTCTCGGGCGATCTCGGCGTCCCGGTCGTTCAGTCGGCCCTTCTGGCCGGTCAGCGTTTCGGCGTGCCGCTCGAGGGTAGTGATTTCATTGTGCAACCGAGAAGTGCGGCGCAATAGTTCGATGATGCCGGATTTGATGTCTTCCAGAATCGCTTGAGCCTGGGTCAGGTCGCGGGCCAGTGACTGATCCTGCTGGTTCAGCGCATCGATGGTCTCGCGCTGGGCGAGTGCCTGTTGCTCAAGTTCCTGCGCCTGCTGCTCGAGTTGGTGGATTTCGTCGGTAAGGCCGGTGATCCGCTCCCGGCACTGGTTTCGACGTGCGTAGGCTTTGTCGAGGTTCTCAGCCTGCTCGACGATGCGTCGCTGGGTGGCTTCGACCCGCTCCTCCAGCCCTGAGACCTCGGAAGTTACGCGAACCACCTGGTTCTCCGCATCGGTCAACTGCTCGTTGATGCGATCGGCGTCGGTGCCCAGCCTGGTGATGCCCGTCTCGTCGCGGTCGATGCGGGTGCGAATCTTCACCCCGCGGTCGGTATCATCGCCCACCAAGGTATCATAGCGGCTGATCTCGCCGCTGAGCCGATGGTACTCCGCCATCGAGAAGCGGGCGCGTAGTTCTCGCAGTTGCGTCTCATACGCCTGGAAGTTCCTCGCCTTTCCGGCTTGGAGTTTGACGCTACGGAGGCGCCGTTCGACCTCTTCGATGATGTCCCCCAGCCGCAGGAGGTTTTGCTGGGTGCGTTCGAGCTTGCGTTCCGCCTCATGGCGGCGGGCTTTGTAGCGGCTGATCCCCGCTGCCTCCTCGAAGATAACCCGCCGTTCGAGCGGGTTGGCCTGCAGCAGGGCATCGACCTTGCCCTGTTCGATCACCGAATAGGCTTCGGTGGCCACCCCGGTATCCATGAACAATTCGCGGACGTCCTTGAGTCGTGCGGGTTTACGGTTCAGCAGGTATTCGCTTTCCCCGGAGCGGAACAGCTTTCGCATGACCGACACTTCGTCACAGTCCATGGGGAGCATGTGGTCGCGGTTGTCGAAAACCACCTCGATCTGAGCCATACCCGCGCTGCGGCGGTTTTCCGCCCCGTTGAAGATCATATCCAGCATCTGGCGCCCGCGCAGGGATTTGGCTGACTGCTCGCCCAGGACCCAGCGGAAGGCATCGACCACGTTGCTCTTGCCGCACCCGTTAGGCCCCACGATACAGGTGATGCCCGGGCCAAAGTCAAACTCGACTTTGTCCGCGAAGCTCTTGAAACCGCAAATATTGAGATGCTTCAAAAACACCGGTCAGGGAAACCTCTATGCGCCCGGACTCATGGTCAATTTGCGTTGCTACGCCTGCTCGGTAGACCAACCGCGCCGTCGGCCCACAGAGCACAACGTACAATAACATGTACCCGTTGCTTTTGCAAGCCCAACACCAAGTGGCGTTTTAGGTGGTGTGGGCTCTTCGGCCGCCACCCAATCAGTACCGCGACCGTAAGGGAGCGGCCCTACTTGGATCGGCCGCTCCCTTACGGTCGCGGTACTGATTGGGTGGCCCATCTTTTGCC
>JAGLWJ010000388.1 GCA_023133475.1 Phycisphaerae bacterium
AACGCTACGGACTTGTCGCCGCTAACCCGGATATTTCACCGCGGAGCACGCAGAGACCGCAGAGGGTTGAGAGGTAGGGAGTTATTGCAATTAGCGTTGAACCAACAATAAACACACTGTCAAAATCCGACACACCCTAATATAGCTGTAACTTCTTTCTAGGGAATACTCTGCGTCTCTGCGTCTCTGCGTTCATGAAAAGTCCGGGCTAAACGTCTCTACGCCGTGACCACCTTTTCTTGCAGTTGCGACCGGCCCACTACGCCGATAAACTCCGCTTTTCGCGTTTTGAACGGCTGTCCGGCGTGCCCTGACGCGATGCTTGGGAGGAAACACGGCTTATGAACGACGACAACAGGAAAACAGCGGGGCAGTACGACTTCGCAGCTATCGAAGCCAAATGGCAAAACTACTGGGAGTCCAACCGAACTTTCGCTGTCGGCAATCCCGGCGACCCCGGCTTCGACGGGACCAAGCCAAAGTGCTATGTGCTGGATATGTTCCCTTACCCGAGCGGGGCGGGGCTCCACGTCGGCCACCCCCTGGGATATTGCGCCACCGACATCTACTGCCGATACCAACGCATGAAAGGAGCCAACGTTCTCCATCCCATGGGATACGACGCCTTCGGGCTGCCGGCGGAGCAGTATGCCATCGCCACCGGTGTCCATCCGTCCGTCACCACACAAAGCAATATCGAAAACATGCGCCGGCAGTTGAAGATGTTCGGATTCTGCTACGACTGGGACCGGGAAATCCAGACCTGTGTGCCGGAATACTATGGCCATACACAGTGGATATTCCTGCAAATGTTCAATAGTTGGTACGACGAGTCGTTTGACCGCACCGACGAGCAAGGACGCCTTACCCACGGCAAAGCCAGACCAATCAGCGAACTCCAACTTATGCTGGAACTCGGGCAAATAGGGGTGGACGAAGGCTGTGGGCTGGTCCGCGACCCCGGTAACACTCCACACCGCAAATGGGAGGGCCTCGACGAACGGCAGCGCCGCCAAGTGCTCGACAACCAGCGTCTGGCATTTATCGATGAAGTGCCGGTGAACTGGTGCCCTGCCCTTGGGACGGTGCTGGCCAACGAGGAGGTCACCAACGAGGGGCGCAGCGAGCGAGACAACCACCCGGTCTTCCGCCGCCCATTACGCCAATGGATGCTGCGGATCACCAAATATGCCGACCGGCTGCTCGAAGAGGTCAATGCACTCGATTGGCCTGAGCCGATCAAGCTGATGCAACGCAACTGGATCGGCAAGAGCACCGGGGCAGACGTCGATTTCCCGATCGTCTCCGGCGGCCCCGAAGCCCCGACGATGGATGACGAGACCCGCCGGCGGAAGGGTCGGGCTGACGGCGGTTTTCCCGCCATGCCAAAAGAATACACCATCCGCGTCTACACCACCCGCCCGGACACGCTGTTCGGAGCCACCTACATGGTGCTCGCCCCGGAACATCCGCTGATCGAAAAGATCACCACCCCAGACCGACGCATCGCCGTGACAGCCTACGTCAAAGCCGCCGCACACAAATCCGAACTCGACCGGACAGCGGACACCAAAGAAAAGACCGGCGAATTTACCGGGGCGTATGCCCTCAACCCGGTCAATGGCAAGGAGATTCCCATTTGGGTGGCTGACTATGTGATGATGGGCTATGGGACCGGGGCGATCATGGCGGTGCCGGCCCACGACTCCCGCGACTTCGAGTTCGCCAAAGCTTTCGCCCTGCCGATTGTGGCTGTTGTCCAGCCGGACGAGGGCTGGTTCCACGACCAGATTCAGCGCAGCGGCCTCGACACCGCGTACTGTGCGAGCCGGGGCAAGCCCGATCTGCCCGGATACGTGATGGAGTCCGCAACAGCGGCAGCGGGCACGCTCAGCGGAATTACCGCCCAGAATGCCACCGCTCTTATCGACGGCGACACTAGCTGGGTCAGGCAAGTTGCCTTTCCGGCTTTCGCAAGCGATCCGGGAATCTTCCTCGAAGCCTTCACCGGCGAGGGGGCGGCGATGAACTCCGGCCGGTTTGATGGCCTGACAACCACCGAGTTCAAGGAGAAGATCACCGCGTGGTTGGTGGAGCAGGGGATAGGCCGAGCTGCGGTCAACTACAAGCTTCACGACTGGGTCTTCAGCCGCCAGAAATACTGGGGTGAGCCGATCCCCGTGCTGCACGGTGAAGACGGCGAGTGCATCGCCCTGGACGAGTCCGAACTGCCGCTCGAACTTCCGCCCATGGAGGACTTCAAACCCACGCCCGCCGCCGACGATGCCGCTACCCTGCCCGAGCCGCCGCTGGGGCGGGCCAAGGAATGGATCACCGTCGAACGCAACGGCAAGAAATATCGCCGCGACCTGAACACCATGCCGCAGTGGGCCGGTTCCTGCTGGTACTATCTGCGTTACCTCAATCCCAAAGAGAAGTCCGCCGGCTGGGGCATGATGGCGGAGAAGTATTGGATGCCGGTGGACGTGTATGTTGGCGGGGCCGAGCACGCCGTGTTGCACCTGCTCTACGCCCGGTTCTGGCACAAGGTGCTCTATGACCTGGGTCACGTCTCGACTTCCGAGCCTTTCGGCAGGCTGATCAACCAGGGCATGATCCAGAGCTTCGCCTACAAGGACAAGCGTGGGGCGTTGGTCACCGCCGACCTGGTCGAGGAGACCGACGAGGGGGCCTTCCGGCATAGCCGGACACAGGAGCCGCTCACGCAGGTAGTGGCCAAGATGAGTAAAATGCTTAAGAACGTGGTCAATCCGGACGAGATCATCGCTCAGTACGGTGCGGACACGTTCCGCATGTACGAGATGTTCATGGGCCCGATCGAGGCATCAAAGCCCTGGAACACGCGCGACGTGCCGGGGTTATTTAAGCTGTTGAATCGTATCTGGCGGCTGGTTGTTGATGTCGAAAGTGGTGGGCTCTCGCCCGCCATTGTAGACGCCGAACCGGGCGATGACGCCCTGCGCATCTTGCACAAGACCATCAAGAAAGTCGGCGAGGACATCGAGGCGTTCAAGTTCAACACTGCCATCGCAGCCATCTTCGATTTTGTCAACACCCTGACACCGATGAAGCAGCGCCCGCGGAGTGTCATCGAGCCGTTTGTGGTGGTCATTTCGCCGTTTGCGCCGCACGTCGCCGAGGAGTTGTGGGAGCGTTTGGGGCATACCGAGTCGCTCGCCGATCATCCTTGGCCTCAGCACGATCCCCAATTGGCCAGGGATGACCAGGTCGAGGTTGCCGTCCAGATCATGGGCAAGGTCAAGTCGCGGATCATGCTGCCCGCCGATGCCGACGAAAAGCAACTGGAGCAGGCAGCCTTAGCCGACCCACGCATCAAACGTGAACTGGAGGGCAAGACGGTGCGCAAGGTGATTGCGGTTAAGGGGCGCCTAGTCAACATCGTGGCGAATTAGCCCCGTAGGTCGAGTCCGCAGACCCGACATCCGAGGACGGGTGGCCCATCGCTTTAGCGGTGGGGGACACGAATAGTCCGTCGATTTGCGTCCCCCACGGCTAAAGCCATGGGCCACCCGCCCTACGGTTCTAAACTCCAGTTTATCGAATCCGATAGCAGAATGCCGCGTTTCGCGATAACACAAATGGTTCGCAAAGTTATCATTGTCATCCTGTTGCCGGCAACCATAGCAACGCTGGTGCTGTGGGTGGGTAGCTATTGGAACACTATCCTTTGGCGAAATAAGCACCATACGCAACTTCCGAACTTTTCGGTGGTGTTCGATAAAGGCATATGCTCCTTCGCGTGGTCACGACATGTGGATAAAGTGACGTGTGACACTGTGAGGTCGAGGGTGCTTGGGAGTTTCAAAGTCTACACTTTATTATCCCGGGAGGCGGCTTTTTTGGATGAACCTGCGGGTTTCAGGATTCGACGCGAAAAACTCTTCTTTGACGAAAACGGAAGGGCACACTGGGGCGGTCTAAATTTTGTGTGGTTGAGCAATGTAGAGCAGACGAATGTTACCATTCCGTTTTGGTTCCTTTTCGCCCTGTTCCTGATTTACCCTGGTCTTGCGTTCATTAGGGGGCCGTTGCGCCGCCGGCGCCGGCGGAGGCGAGGGCAGTGCATGCTTTGCGGCTACAACCTCACCAGTAATACTTCTGGTGTTTGCCCGGAGTGTGGGCAAAAGGTCTCAGCCCCGTAGGTCGAGTCCCTCATGGACGGGTGGCCCATGCACCCATGCCGGCTACGTCATCGAATTTACGAACCGAAGCACTAAGCGCCGTCGGAGCCCTCGGCTGCTCCCACCGGTTCGGCTTCGCGAGCCGGTTCGGATTTGCCGCCCTCGAAAACCAGCATCGGTAAATCGTCGTCGGTGGCGGGAGGCTTGACGTCGACCCGCACCCAATCCTTGCCCTTGAATTCACCGCGGAGCATCTGCTCGGAAAGAGAATCCTCGACATACTGCTCGATGGCACGCCGCAATGGGCGAGCACCGAACTTCTCGTCGGTCCCACGGTCGATCAGAAAATCCTTGGCCTTGGGGGTGACTTCGAGTTTCAGACCCTTTTTCCGCAGGCGGTCAGCCAACTTCTCCAATTCCAGGTCGACAATGCGGGTGAGGTCATCGTGCGTCAACTTGTGGAAGCAGACGATCTCATCCAGACGATTCAAGAACTCGGGGCGGAAGTGATCCTCCAACTCGTTCTTGAGCGTGTCCTTCATCTTCTGATAGGAGACTTCCTCGTCCTTTTTCTGGAAACCGAACGCCGACTGGTGGGTGATGCGGTGAGCCCCCACGTTGCTGGTCATGATCAGGATGGTGTTCTTGAAGTCCACGTGCCGCCCGAATGAGTCGGTCAGCCGCCCTTCCTCCATGATCTGAAGCAACATGTTAAAGACGTCGGAGTGAGCCTTCTCGATCTCGTCGAGCAGGATCACCGAGTAAGGCCGGCGACGGATGGATTCACTGAGCTGGCCTCCCTCCTCGTAGCCCACATAGCCCGGAGGCGCCCCCACCAGGCGCGAGACGTTGTGCTTCTCCATATACTCGGACATGTCCAGAACAAGCAGCGCGTCGGCATTGCCGAACATGAACTCCGCCAGGCACTTGGCCAAATAGGTCTTGCCCACGCCGGAAGGCCCCACGAAAACAAAACTGCCCATCGGGCGGTTGGGGTCCTTCAGCCCACTACGCGAACGCCGCACCGCACGAGCCACCGCGGAAACCGCCTCCTCCTGGCTGACGATACGCTTGTGCAACTCGGTCTCCAACGAGAGGAGCCGATCCGCCTCGTCCTTGTCCATCCTCCGCAACGGAATCCCGGTCATGCTGCTGATCACTTCCGCCACCATCTCCGGATCGACCGTTCCGTCGGTCTCCTTGGACTTGTCCCGCCAGTCCCGCATCAGCGCGTCTTTCCTGTTGCGGATCGACTCAAAGGTGTCGCGCAGCTCGGCGGCACGCTCGTAGTCGGCGTTCTTGACCGCCTCCTCCTTTTCCATGGCGATCCGCCCTTCCTCGTGCTCGAGGTGGGTCAGGTCGGGCGGCTTGGTCATCGACTTGAGCCGCACCCGGGCACCAGCCTCGTCGATCACATCGATGGACTTGTCCGGCTGAACACGCCCGGTAATGTACCGGTTGGACAACTCGACCGCCGATTCGAGCGCCTCTTCGGTAATGCGCACCCGATGGTGGGCTTCATACCGGTCCACCAGCCCCTTGAGAATGTCGAACGTTTCATCGGTGTTCGGCGGATTGACGATGATCTGCTGGAAGCGGCGTTCCAAAGCCGTATCCTTCTCGATGTACTTGCGGTATTCATCGAGGGTGGTGGCTCCGATGCACTGGATTTCACCGCGGCTCAACGCCGGCTTGAGCACGTTCGAGGCGTCGATGGCCCCTTCCGCCCCGCCGGCTCCCACCAGCGTGTGCAACTCGTCGATGAACAGGATCACCGTGCGGGCACGGCGGACTTCGTTCATGACCGCCTTGATACGCTCCTCGAACTGCCCGCGATACTTGGTGCCAGCCACCATCATAGCCAGGTCGAGCACCACGATCCGGCGGTCCGCCAGCAACTCGGGAATATCCCCGCACACGATCTTCTGAGCCAGCCCCTCGACGATGGCGGTTTTGCCCACGCCCGCCTCGCCCAACAGCACCGGATTGTTCTTCTGCCTGCGGCACAGAATCTGGATGATCCGCTCGATCTCGCGCATACGCCCGATCACCGGGTCCAACTTGCCCTCACGTGCCATCTCGGTCAGATCGCGCCCGAAGGAGTCCAGCGCGGGGGTCTTGCTCTTGCCCTTCTTGGACTCGGGTGAGGGCATCGCCATGCCCATGTCCTCGGCGTCACCGCCGGCACCCAGTAGGTTCAGCACTTCTTCGCGGACACTGTCGAGTTTCAGGTTGAGGTTCATGAGCACCTTGGCTGCCACGCCGTCCTGCTCGCGCAACAGCCCCAGCAGCAAATGCTCGGTGCCCACATAGTTATGATTGAGCTGCCGCGCCTCCTCGATGGCGAACTCGATGACCTTCTTGGCCCTGGGGGTTTGGGGAAGCTTGCCCATGGTGACCATGTCCGGGCCGCTGTTGACCAGCTTCTCCACCTCCAGCCGCACTTTGCGCAGGTCGACCTCGAGGCTTTTCAGCACGTTGGCTCCGACCCCGGAGCCCTCTTTCACCAACCCCAGCAAGATGTGCTCGGTGCCGATGTATTCGTGGTTGAATCGCTGAGCCTCCTGGTTGGCTAATGCCATCACCTTGCGAGCTCGATCGGTAAATCGTTCAAACATGTCGGCCAATGCCTCCCCGTGGGCGTCTCACTTACGCGATAATCGCCCAAAACTCACCAACGTGTCAAAATCCCAAATGCGTGTTAACTTTTTGCCGCTGACCCCCATGCCGGCTTTCTCAAGCCGCGGCTTGGTGGCCTGCTGGCCTGCTGCGCTACGGTTTCCCTCGTGTCTGTCCGCACATGAATTCTATGCCTGGTCCCATACATAAGCAAGGAGGCGTCCCAGTAGCCTGCCGGACACCGCTTCTCTGTAGTTCTATCGGCGTCTGGCGAGTTTTCATTGATTGTTCAGGGGAACCCCGGGGAAAACTCGCGGACTTGGCAACCGCCTGTAGGGCGGGTTCCACCCGCCTTCAGGGCTGTAGCCCGCATTAATCAGTACCGCGACCGTAAGGGAGCGGCCAAGCGGCATACCACCGTCTCGACGAGGCCGCTCGCTAACGCTCGCGGTACTGATCAGTAGCGGTATGGCGGATGAAACCCGCCCTACAAGCATCGTATGGCGGGTGGAACCCGCCCTACAGCGGTGCAAAAAAGCCCGTTTTGAGAGATGGTCGCCCCGGCAAAGGACGGTAGAATGGGCGTGGGCGTCGGCTGTGACGAAGTGGGGCCGGCGGCGGAAGCGGTTCGTTTGGTATGAGGAAGATGGCGATGTCTCAACTAGGTAAAGAGGATCAGTATTTTTTGGAGCTTGAGGCTGCCCAGCGTGCGAGGATGCGGGCCGACCTGGAGGCCAAAGCCCAATCCGCCGTCGAGCATCGCAGCATCGCACAAAAGGTTGGTGTTGACGACGAGCAGCTCGCCCAACGTATCAGCGACTTGGGCTTCGACAGCCAGACCGTCGGCGTGCTGCACCTGATGCCGTTGGTCGAGGTGGCATGGGCGGACGGATCGCTATCAGCCAAGGAACGAAACGCGATCATCGAGGCGGCTGAGGATCACGGTATCGAGCCTGGAACTCCGGCGGCAATCCTCCTGGCTTCGTTGCTGGAGCAGCGCCCCTCGGATACCGTGCTGGAGGAGATTCTCGATGTGCTCAAGGACTTGCTGCTCGCCGGCAACGCCCACCCCCACAGCGTGTTGGATGCCTGCATGAATGTGGCTCAGGCCAGCGGCGGGTTCCTGGGCCTGGGCGACAAGATCAGCGACCAGGAACGTTCCACCATCGCCAAAATCGCCGCGGTTTTCGGAGAGGAGGCCAAAGACCACCTCACCAAACGTCTTGGCTAACCCCAATACCGTTGTTGGTTTAAGCCGCATTGATCAGTACCGCAACCGTAAGGGAGCGGCCAAAACGGTGTACCGCCCAGCGCCGTGAACCTAAGAGCACGTGTTTATGAACACGGTGGCACATTCTCAGCCCTCGAAGGGGGCGATGGGATATAGCCCAGGGCGAAGCGAAGCGAGCCCTGGGTTGACATTCCGTGCCACCCGAGCCCCCGGAGGGGGCGACGGAATCCGCGGTGAGCCTGGCGATCCATCGCCCCTTTCAGGGGCTTTGGGTGAGAAGGACAGCCTACCCAGGGTTCGCTGCGCTTCACCCTGGGCTATATTCCATCGCCTCCTCCGGAGGCTAAGAATAGCTCGGTGATACTCATTGACGGCAAACCGGTCTCCGTTGAGTCGCTGTACGGTGATGCTCAACCTATAGCCATCAGGCCTATCGGTGTCGTGGTCAACGACAAGCAACGAGGTGCCGGGGATTTCGACACAACCGGCGGCGATGTTTCGGATATCCACCTGTATCCCGGAATGGCCCGGTTCATGACGGGCCTGCAAGATGAACGCTATCTGACCATTTTATGGCACTTTCACCAGGCTGGACCGGTGAAGAGCGTGTTCGCCCGTGGATGGGACGGCAAGCAAGTAGGCCCATTCGCTTCACGCACGCCGAACCGCCTGACGCCCATAGGGGTCACCGATGTTGAACTACTGGATGTCAAAGGGACAACGCTTGTTGTTCGCGGTCTTGACGCCTTCAACGGGACACCAGTGCTGGACATCAAGGTCAGTATGGCCGGCCTGAAGCGATAACCTGTAGGTCGGGTCCGCAGACCCGACATCCCCCGGTGACTAGGGATCCCAAACGTCGGGTCTGCGGACCCGACCGTAAACACTCAGTAAACCCGTGGTGAGGAGGCAATCTCAGGCATTCCGTCGCGCTAGGCCCGGCATTTATGCCGGGTGAGACGGCCGAACGAAGAATCCCCCCCGTTCCGCCCCGCCGCCGAAGGCGGCGGGGCGGAACGGGGGGGCAAAGGCAACCACTCCA
>JAGLWJ010000389.1 GCA_023133475.1 Phycisphaerae bacterium
TGTTGAGGGCCTCGAAGTTATGGTATTCGGTTTCCATGTCGGGGCCGGCTTCGACGGTGAAACCCATCCGCTCGAACCCCCGTTCGATCTCCCACTGCACCGCGGTCACCGGATGCACACTTCCGGGCAAATCGCGCACGCCCGGCAGGGTGGGGTCGAAGGCTTGTGCTTTGCCGGCTTCGGCGGCGCTTTCCTGTTGTTTGATTCGCTCGGTGTGGCCGTCGAAGAGTTGCCCGACGGTTGTGTTGGCGGAGTTCAGGATTTGGCCGACCTGGCTGCGCATTTCAGCCGGGTACTGGCGGATGGTGCTCATGAATTGCCCCAGGGTTCCCTTTTTGCCCAGGGTTTTGGCCTTAATTTGTCGCAGGGTGTCAAGCGTGGTGACCTTATCCAGCGACGTATGCACCTCCGCTTCGATATCCGCCAGTTGTTTCTTGAGGCTCTCGAGGTCCACGGCAAACCATTCCAAAAACGGTGACCAGGAATCGACAAAGAACGATAGCTTAGACGCCCAAGGGCCGTAAATCAACATTGGGGAAGGCAAGAGGCAGGAGGCAAGAGGCAGAAGGCAAAAGGCAACAAGGCAACAAGGCAACAAGGGTAGGGCGGGTTTTACCCGCCGTGCGATGCCACAACAGGGGGGTGAAACCCGTCCTACAACTGTTTTGCGTTTCGACGGGTCGCGCTAGGCCCGGCATTTATGCCGGGCCTAGCGCAAGCGGCGGGTAGAACCCGCCCTACCCTCTTGCCTCTTGCCTCTTGCCTCTTGCCTCTTGCCTCTTGCCTCTTGCCTCTTGCCTCTTGCCTCTTGCCTTCTGCCTCTTGCCTCTTGCCTTCTGCCTCTTACACTTTGCTTATGGATGCACAGCGTATTCGAGAACTGTTGGCGGCGGTCCGGGACGGTAGTGTTGAGGTCGAGGAGGCGGTTTCCGCGCTGCGGGCTATGCCCTTCGAGGACCTCGGGTTCGCCAAGGTGGATCATCACCGTGGGCTGCGTTGTGGTTTTCCTGAGGTTATTTATTGTGAGGGCAAAAGCATCGAGCAATTGGTCTCGATTGTTGAGGCTCGGGTGGCTGGTGGTGGGAACGTGCTGGCCACCCGTGCGTCGGCGGAGATGTTCGAGGCTGTTCGCCGGCGTTTTCCGGCAGCCGTGCACAACCCTGTCGCCCGCACCATCACAATTGCCCAGGCCCAATCGCCTGGAGGGGGCGGCACTATAGCGATTGTCAGTGCCGGCACAAGTGATATGCCCGTGGCGGAGGAGGCCCGCGAGACCGCCGAGATCATGGGTCAGAAAACGCAAACCTTTTATGATGTAGGGGTGGCGGGAATCCACCGTCTGCTGGCCTACTCCAGCGCGTTGCAAAGTGCCTCGGTGGTGGTTGTGGTCGCGGGCATGGAGGGTGCGTTGGCCAGCGTGGTCGGCGGCCTGGTGGATTGCCCGGTGATCGCGGTGCCCACCAGCATCGGGTACGGAGCGAGTTTTCACGGATTGGCTGCGTTGTTGGCCATGTTGAACAGTTGTGCCTCGGGCGTTGCGGTGGTCAATATCGACAACGGGTTCTCCGCCGGTTATCTTGCGGCTCAGATCAACCGCCGCACCAAGCCGCAGTAACCTCGGCGTGCTTGCCGGCAGACTGATGAGCCGCCGTCTTGGATTTGAGTTTGAATCATGAGTAGTGAACCCATTCAGATCACCGAAATACCCACACTGCCGACTCGGGCAGACGATGCCCACAAGGGTGAGGTCGGCCGGATACTCGTCGTCGGCGGTCGGATGAACGATTTGGGGATGATTGGAGCCCCTGCCCTGGCTGCCAACGCCGCCATGCGTGCCGGTGCCGGCCTGGTGCAGATTCTGACGCCCGCCGCCGCTCAGCCGGTAGTTGCCCCGTTGGCCCCCTGCGGGACCACGCGGTGTTTTTCGCCCGACAGCCTGCCGCTCAGTGCTCTGGCGGTGGAATTCGGGGCGGACGTGGTGGCATTAGGCCCGGGGCTGGACCCTTGTGTCACTGCCGAGATGATCCTCGAGCTTTTGAACGACTATTCCGGCAGCATTGTACTGGACGCCGACGGGCTCAACACGCTCGCCGACGCCGGGTGTTGGGAGGCATCCTGGCCTGACCAGGTGGTCCTGACCCCGCACCCCGGTGAGCTCAAGCGGCTGATGCGGGGTTTCAAGGTGGATACCGACTTGGAGGATCGCCGGCGCAGCACCACGGACCTGGCTTTGCATACCGGGGCGGCGGTGGTGCTCAAGGGCAACGGCACGGTGGTCTCCGACGGCGAACGCATCTATGTAAATCAGACCGGGAACTCCGGTTTGGCCACCGGCGGTTCCGGCGATGTGCTGACCGGTGTGATCGCCGGATTGCTAGGCCAACAAATGAGCCGGATCGACGCCGCCGTACTGGGCGTCTACTTGCACGGGCTGGCTGGCGACATCGGCGCCGAGGAGATGGGCAAGCTTTCGCTGATGGCCTGGGACCTGCTCGATTTCATCCCCGAAGCCATCCTCGAATTGGAACCCGAGGAGTCTGAATAACCGCGTCGGCAAATGTAGGGCGGGTTCCACCCGCCGCATTGTGCTCGGAAGGCGGGTAGAACCCGCCCTACGGGGGTGAATCATCCGGGTTGTCGGTTTTGCAGACTTCTCGCGTTATCATGGTGGCGTAGCTGCCGGGTGGGAGGGCGAAGGTCAGCCGCAGATGAGAACCCTGCTGGTCACCTGCCTCGACCACTTCCGGATTGTCCAGCGGCACACGTAGAGGCCGACGGGCTCCATCCAGTTTGACGCCGTGCTTGCTACGAAACAGCGTGCGGTCCAATCCGGCATCAGCCAACAGCTTTGCCTCCAACTCTCCCGGTTGCCCGGCGGGTTCGGTCATCCGCGTGCCGAACAGTGGGCCGGTGGGTGAAATCTCGAATGTGTCACAACGCGGCTGCTCCGCGACAGCGTCCTCCACCCGGAAGCAGGCCCCGTTGACGTGTTTCCAAGCCAGGTCCCCTTGTTGCAATCGGCCTAGTTCTCGGATGCGGGTTTCCACCACCACGTTGAAAAGCCGGCTTTGCTCGGCGGACAGGTAAAGCCTGCGTAAGGAGTGATTCACCGCCGACCAAGTGCGTTCGGCATTGCCGCCGGACTTTGCCATCGCCCGGCACAGGCGGATTTGCTCGCGGAAAGCGGCAGGCCACATCTCCCCGGCTTCTTCATAACAGCCTTGATCGAACAACTCACGTGCCCGCAGGACTTCGTCCCGGTCAAGCAGCCCGGGTCGGCCTAGCAGCACTCCGATCGCTTCGTCAAAATCGCCCTTGAGCACCGCGTGCCCGATCGCGGCGTTGTCCCCACGGGCGCCGAAGCGTTGTGGGCCAAAATAGTTCGGAACTCCGCACCGGGAGATCATGGCGATAATCTCACCAGCCCGAGCGGCAGCGTCAGGGGCCACCTCGCGGATTTTCAGGATGAAGCGATTGCCCTTAAGGTGCCCCAGCTTCAACTTGTTGCGATGCTGGTTCACCCAGAGCACCTTGATCCGCGACAGATCGAGTGCCTCAACCCGTTGTGGAGCGACATGCTCGACACTGAGCATCTGCCTGGTGACCGCCCGGGCGTCTTTCAGGCCCGCGTATCCGATGTCACGCGGCCTCTTGCCCAAGGCCTTGGCGATAAGCTCGACGGCTGCCAATGTGGTAAGCCCGCGTTTCTCAATGCCGAAGTATGTATGGGTGCCGTTGCCGGAGGGTTCATAGAGCGGCAACTCTTCAACGACAAAGTCATCCTCGGATTGCTTGACAACCCCGCCAACTCCAGGAAGCCCCTCTGTCAGATAAGGAAAAGTCATAGATACTCGCGTGTTTGTCGCCATGAGGCTTGTATACTGCCAAGAGCGCAGCAGATCAACCAAAAAGCGGAATGCCCCCTTTTTCCGCCAGGGTAATCGCATCTGAAAAATGGAAAATTAAAAATGGAAAATGGAAAATGGGGGGATGTGAGACATTGTCGTCGGGTGCACTCCCTCCCTTTCTTCTCTGCGTTCTCTGCGTCTCTGCGTTCATGAAAAATGTGGGTCAGCGGCGATAATCCGTAGCGTTTAGCGGCGACCCGAAGGGGAGCGCGTAGATGAGAGCGCGTAGATGGAAGCGTGAAAATATGGAGCGTGAAAAACGGGGAAAACGGCGCATCATCGTTATAGGGCGGGTTTCACTCGCCGTTGCGGCACCGTGCGGTGGGTAGAATCTGCTCTACAACCATTCTCAATTCTCCATTCTCAATTCTCCATTCTCCATTCTCTGCGGCATGAAAGCCGTGAATGGGCAAACCTCGCCACGAAGCGTTCACACCGGCGTTCTTTGCGCCCAGGGCTCTTCAAGATTCTTCAGAGGTTGGGCCGATACAAACCCGCAAGGGTTGCTGAACTGAATGGCTTGTTCAGGTTCCTTCAGCCGAGGTGGAACCCCGGCTACGTTTCTCTTCGATAACAAGGTTTGACGGACCGTCCAACGGACCGGGCAGGAGGCCTGGCTCCTCCTGTTGCCCGGCCCGTTTGGTGAGGAGTCCGTAATGCCGCCTTCCATCTCTCTGCTCGACCAATACATGGAACCGCTTTTGGCTGGTGATCGGCGACAGTGCCGCAACCTTATCGCTCGACAACTGCGTCAACGGCGAACCGCGGATCGACTACTGCACAACATCGTGTGGCGATCCATGGAACGCGTGGATTGCTTGTACCGGGAGAACCACATCAATGCCGCGACAGAGCACATGGCGGTGCGCATAAACCGTTGTATGTCCACCCAACTTCAAATGTCCCTTCAGCAGCTTCCGCACAACCGCCGCCGCACCCTCATCACCTGTGCCGAGGGCGAGTTGGAAGAAGTCGGTGGGCAGATGTTGGCGGACCTCTTTGAGACCCGTGGGTGGGAAGTGTACTTCCTCGGAGGCGGAGTGCCTCATGACGAGGTGTTGACACTGGTGGGGCAGCTTCGCCCCGAGATTCTGCTGGTCTGCGGCACCAAGCCGCAGGACGCGCCGGACGTGCGGGCTCTGATCGACCTTATCCGCGAAGTGGGCGCCAATCCCACCATGAACGTCCTGGTCACCGGGGGAGTATTTAACCGGGCTAACGGATTATGGAAAGAGGTCAACGCCGATCTGTTTGCCGAAACGCCGGAAAAAGCCATTCACCTCGCCGAAACCGCCACACCACGCAAACCGGATATCCGAATCCCCGGCGCCCCCAAGAAACGACGCAGACGACGGGCTTCCACCTACCTGGCCAAGGCTGATCCGGGCTAATTCAGCAGACGTAGGGCGGGTTCCACCCGCCGCCGCTCCCTTACGGTCGCGGTACTGATTGGTTCG
>JAGLWJ010000039.1 GCA_023133475.1 Phycisphaerae bacterium
AATCGTAACGTTATCGAGGGTGGTCCTTGACCATGCCACCCGACCGCCCGACCTACAAACTACAAACTAATGGCACGCTGCCAGAAAGTCGATGCCTTATACACCGGTGGCTACGCCGGACCGGCAGAGAAAGGCACAAATAGGTCGGGGGATCAACCAGTGCCCCGGGCACGGCGTGGTGCACGCTCGTCTGTGAAATCCGCCGCCCTTGGAGGTCTTTAACATGCGCCATACTTCGCTTGTGATCGGGCTTGTGTTTGCCGGATTTGCCGCACATCTCTCCCAGGCAGCAGACCCATTGATGTACGTGAACGACTCGGCAAACCGCTTGCTGACAGTGGACGTTTCCACCGGCCACGTCGAACGACTCGGCAACACCAACGCCCAGTTCACCGTCGATACCGAAACCGGGTCCGGCACAACGGTTGGCACCTTGTCGGGCTACCGTTCAGCCGGCGACCTGACCGCCGACGCCCAAGGCCGACTACTGCTGACCACCGATGCGGGGATGCTTGTGGAGGTGGACCGCGACGTAGGGGGAGCCTTGCCCATCGGCAGCTTGCCCTATACGGACATCTTTGCTTTTGCCACAACTGCCGAGGGCACGTTGTACGGCGTTCGATCGACCAACGAGATCGTCACTGTGGATGCAGACACCGGGCAAGCCACCATCACTGAAACCCTTGAGGGAGACTTCCTTTTGGCCCGTGCCTGGGGTGCGAGCTTCCCCAGTCAGCACGTCCCGGAACCTGCCACGCTGATATTCGCTCTGTTCAGCGCCGTCCTACTCATTGCCAGACGTTGGGAGATGTAAAACAACATTCGCCGTGCAGGCTGGAATCCTGTGATATGCCGTGCAGGCTGGAAGCCTGCGATACGGGTTTTTCGACAACCCCTGCAACGATGGGGGGTAGGCACTGCCTTCAATCGGTGGCTCTCGCCCGCCCGTTTCGCCCGGCATTGCCCTTCGGCAGGCATACCGGATAGATGCCCGAGCTTCCGGGGCGGCGGATGGTTGCCCGGTTGTTGTGCCGCCGCGAGTAACGCTGCGGGCGGTTCAATTTGCGAGCCAGCAACTCTCTTACGGTAATCATCTCCACACCCTTGGCGACCAGTTGTCGCAGCGCAAAATCCGCCGCGCCGGCGTTCCAGTAACCGCACCCGTCGGAGATGACCGTCACCCGCCGGTTCCGTGCCAACAGCCCCAGTGCCAAGGCTTTCACCGACCGCTCCAGCCCCAGACCGAAAATGATATACTCACCCACCCTCAACTGTGTCAGGAACCGATCCGCCTTGGGGTTCCCCAACAGATCGGGGGTTCGTTTCCGAAAAATCACCTGCTGATAGCCCTGGAACAAATCGAGGGGTAGCGTCAAAGTGTTGTCACCCTCGACCGATACGCAACTTTGCAGCACGGTGAAGCGCAGCTTTCGCTGCCCTTCGGACCCGTCGAGACAGTGTGGTGGCAGCCCCTCCTCGACGGATTCCTCGCGACGATGTGAATCCATCGACGAAATCAGCGGCACCTCATTGCGCTTCGCCCACGCAACAATGTCACGTAATGTCGGCACCAACCGCTCTGCATTCAGCACACGACAGGGGCGGTCTTCCCCCAGGAAGTCCCGCTGTGTGTTCAGGTCCACCAGAACGCATTCGTAAACGCAGCCGTTTCTTCGCGCACGCATACCCTTACCCCATGCAAGGAAACCCCATCGTCATCGTCGCGAAAAAAATCGCCTATTTTCCACCCGGTATCAACGATAAAAGACATGGGCGCTTCCTTCCCTCACGTTTCCAGTCCTTCCTCCGCCGGGGGGTTCAGAAAACCCCAACCGGCTTCAAATAATAGACCCGATTTGGGGCAATGGCCAATCAATTTGTCATTTATTGTAGGAAATACTCCCTCCCGGCCCTTGGGAGCACCTTATTGGCGAAGCCGTGCTCAGTTATGTCCACTCTCACTTAACCCCGATAATCCACTTGAGGGGAAACGTGATGAATTGAGAATGGAGTGGTGTTGAACATTCGGTGGAATTCGGCGAAGTCCGCCAGGTCCACATCGCCGTCGGCATCGAAGTCAAAAGTTTCCAGGCAGATATCGACGCATTCGGGGATGTACGGGTTCGGGGTGGCTTCGGGGCCTGCAAGGCAGTCAACCAGACCCCCATGGTCGGCGAGGTCTATGACTCCGTCAGCGTTGAAGTCCCCGGCAGTGATCGTCTCGCAGTCATCGGGCACTCCGCTGGCGTTGCAATCCAGGTCGCACTCGTCGAATATGCCGTTGTTGTTGCAATCGGGTATCTTGTCCAGCGAGACCCCGGCACCGGTCAGGCAGAGATCAAAGTGGTCGAGTTTGAGTGTGGCAACGGCGCTGCTGCCCGACCCGTTGTCCACCGTCTCCACCCGGAAATAGTCCATTCGGCGGGCGCTCGACTCGACGCCGGTAAGCAACACTTGAAGAGCCCCGTCCACAGATACCGCTACCGTCACCTCATCAAGATCGTTGTCCAACACCACCTCGATCTCATAGCATTCGTCCAGCTCGATCTCCAGGCCGGTGTTGACATAGGTGCCGGGCGGGTTCTCCACAACGATAAAGCCGGGAAAGACCGACGAAACGGTCGAGGAGAACCGGACGATAATCACCTTCTCGTCATTGACCCCGTCGTGGACGGAGAACTGCCAGTCGATTCCAGGATTGAGATTCAGCCCCACCCGCGTTCGGAAAGTCAGCGAGTATACTCGTTGACCCGACGGGAATTGGCCGTCATGCGGCTGGAGGTATTCGCTGTGCACGTACCAGTCCGGCGGGGTGCCGGTGGCGGCGGGCACACCGACCTGCACCACCTTGTCAGCCAGGTTCCCGGTCTCACAGCCTCGCCGGTCAATCTGGGCGTTGCCCGCCGGATTCACCCAGGCACTGCCATCCCCACCTCCCGGAGGAATCTCATCGAAACCGTCCATGGGGATATTGGTGGCGAAATCGTTGAACCCGCCCCACAGCTTTAAGGTGCAGCGTGAGACATCACACTCGTCAGGCCAGTGGTTGTCGTTGCAGTCCTGGCTCGTGCCACTGGCGATGTCGCAGTCGTCGGGGACACCGTTGGTGTTGCAATCGTCCTCGCAGTCGTCGGGGACACCGTTTGGCTGGCAGTCGTTGCCGGCAATCTGGCACTCGTCCGGGATGCCGTCAGGCTGACAATCGTTGCCTTCCAATTCGCAGTCGTCGGGGACCTGGTTTGGTTGGCAGTCGTTGCCGGCGATCTGGCACTCGTCCGGGATGCCGTCGGGCTGACAGTCCACGCTGGTGACGCCGGCGATGTCACAGTCGTCCGGGATGCTGTTGTTGTTGCAATCGTTGCCCTCCAATTCACACTCGTCGGGCAGGCTGTTGCCGTTGCAATCCTGGCTCTGCCCGCAGCCGGGCACGCTGCAGCCCGGGGCTGCACAGTCCAGGTCACACGTGTCCATGATCCCGTTGTCGTTGCAGTCCAACTCGGTTATCGAGAGCGACAGATTGTAGAACTGCGGCTCGGCGGGCGAGTCCCGTTCGTAGACGCGGATGTAGTAAGTCCCCGCAACGGTCAGGAAGACGTCCGTGAGTGTTTCCGCGACTCCCGCGGGCTCCGCGTCGGCTGTGCCCAGCACGGTGCTGCCGTCGGTGTCGATGACGCTCACGTTGAGGTTCGCCATGGCGGAGCTGTCAATGTCGTTGCAGCAGTCACATCCACTCTCGAGTTGGGGGCTGGAGTCGTACACCCGCCCCACCGGTGTTATGGTCACTGCGGCTGAGCTGGCACTGTTGATGGTGAAGCGGAAGTAGTCCACCTCGTTGTTGGCATCGATGCTCAGCAGTGAGGCGTATCCGACATTGGGGGCAGGCCCCAACTCGACCGGCGCCTCGACGGTGACCGTGCCCAGGTTTGTGGCGGTGGCAGTAGTGTTGTCGGATTCATAGGCGTCGCCATATTGACGTTGGGCGCCGCGGATGTCGTCGTCCTGAGGCCCATCGAACGTTGTGTCCAGGTAAGGTTCCATCAATTGACGCGAGTTGTACGAGCAGACGTGCTCCATCCCCAGACCGTGCCCGTGCTCGTGCATGACCACGTTGCGCAGGAACCGATAACTTCCCGAGGAAGAAGCCCAATACTCCGCACGATCCAATACCATATCACCGTTGGAGGGAAAACGGTTATAGCCCAGCGTACCGCTGGAGCCATCGATCGGGATCATGGCGATACGAATGTCGCCGCGGGTGGTGTCGTTCCCGCTCCAGCCCCAAGTTGCCCCGTCATCCCAATCGTTGCCGCCGGAGGTCACCCGCGTGTAGGACATCCCGGTCAACTCGCCCCAGCGGGCAAAGGATGCCTCGAATTGTGCAATCCAAGTTGCCCGGTTGCCGAACTGAGCATCCAGACGGCTGAACAGTTCGCTGGTTTCGCCATCGACGCTCAACCCGTCGGGCACGAAGCTCCAGGTCAACGGGCATGGGTCGCCCTGGCTGCCAGGCCACCGACCGCCCAGGTAGTAACGTTGCCCATCCGGGCTGGTGTGCATTAACTGGTTATAGTAGTTGATCACTTCCGGGTCGGTCCCGGGAGCGAAGCAGAATGCCACCGGCCCACGCCCGTCGTCGACCAAACGCTCCAGGAAAGGCAAAGTCTCGCCGGCATGGTACGAAGCCACCTCAACATCACGTGCACATGACACACACACAACCAGCAGTGCAAAAGAAAGGGCATACAGACGACGCATGGTTAGTTCTCCGAATAAGTTCAAATCCCCCAGTCAGGCATTGCCCCCATCAACGAGACTATATTAACATTACACCCCAAACGTCAAGTTATAAGTCCAGCGGAGGGTGAAAACATCAGAGCAGTCACATATAATTCACCACCGAGCACGCAGAGAATGGAGAATAGGAGAAATTGAAAATTGAAAATTGAAAATTGAAATTGAAAAACGAAAAAAGGGGGGGAGGGGCAACATTGTCGCTGTGTGCACACGCGGCGCTACATGTGGGTCTGATGTTTGGTAAGATCGGAGTTTTCAACGTGGGTTGAGAATGAAGTATGGCTGTTTGTTTCTTCGTATCCGACTTGCACGGTCAGATGGATCGTTACCTCACCCTGTTTAGCCTGATCGCCGGCGAGAAACCAGCCGCAGTGTTTCTGGGCGGCGATCTGTTTCCAGGCGGGCTATCGGCGATCCGCACGTTGGATGTTGCGCATCGCGACTTCGTCAACGACTTTCTGGTGATGCACCTGGACAAGCTGCGGCAATCACTGGGGCAGGCCTATCCGCGCGTCTTCGTGATTCTCGGAAATGACGACAGCCGCTCGGAGGAAGCGGCGATCCTCGAAGCGGCGGCACGGGGCGTTTGGGAATACATGCACAATCGCCGAGCGTCATTCGGCCAATACGATGTGTACGGATATGCCTATGTCCCGCCGACGCCGTTCCTGCTCAAGGATTGGGAACGGTACGACGTTTCGCGTTACGTCGATCTCGGCTGCGTATCGCCGGAGGACGGCCGGCGTTCGATTCCGGTGGCTGAGAACGAAGTGAGGCACGCAACGATCCAGAAGGACCTCGAAAGGCTCGTCGGCGACTCCGATCTCAGCCGAGCGGTGTTGCTGTTCCACTCCCCACCGTACAAGACGAGTCTTGATCGGGCGGCGTTGGACGGGAAGATTGTAGACCATGCGCCGCTGGACGTGCACGTCGGCAGCATCGCAATTCAGCGATTGATCGAGCAGCGGCAGCCGTTGATCACGTTGCACGGTCACGTGCACGAGTCGGCGCGGTTGACCGGTGCGTGGTCGGAGCGGATTGGTCGAACGCATTGCTTTTCGGCGGCCCACGACGGGCCGGAGTTGGCACTGGTGCGTTTCGACCCGGATGATCCGACGAACGCGACGCGCATGCTTATGTAGCGTCGTCGATCGGTTTCATCAGCGGCGGGGGGG
>JAGLWJ010000390.1 GCA_023133475.1 Phycisphaerae bacterium
GTGCCACCCTTGGGCTTGTCGGGAGTACCCGGCGGTGTGGTCAGAAGACATCATCACTGGATGAAAAGTTGTCGCACTTCTCATGGCCACGCAAGCGTGGACCATGCCACCCGCCACCCGCCAAACTTGGGCTTGTCGGGAGCACCCGGCGTTTCTGCTAAGGTGGCCCCTTTTTTGCTGGTCATCTGACAGAACGCCACCCCGACAAACTCAGCCAGTAAGCACTGGGGGCTATCCCTGTTTTCTTCGCCAGCCCAGCAGTCCAGCAACCAACAACAGCAGCATCGAGGGCTCAGGGACTACGTCCGCGTGTCCAGGGCCGTTGGGAAATACATCCCAACTCATTTCGTCGATATCGTGAACCAGGACATCAAACCCATCGGCTAAGTCGGGCAGCAGTGCTTCGGGCACGACAACCGAAACGATGGTACTTTCAAAGCTGATGGGGAGATAAGCAAGCACGGTAACCCCATCATCATAAAGCGGAATCTGGCCGTCTGCGACGTCGTTCAAGCTCAAGAACGCCAATACATCAAGGTAGCTTGGATCGGAATACCACTGACTCTTGTAGGAGTCCGCGGCTGAACCGTCGTCACCAACGCCGAAGTCGATGCGACCGAGAATTCGCAAATCCCAGTGGGCGAAGTCATCCGCAGGATACACCGGGGCATCGCATTCCAAGGTGACGCTGAGGTTGCCCGCGTCACGGATCACCGACACCTCGACCAAGTCCGGCGCACTACCCGGCGGCAACCCGTATGGATTAAACTGGTCTCCAACAGGATCGGGTGCTCCCAGAGCTTCGCCAACAGCTAGACCCAGCCCCATGAGGACCGCAATGACGTGATACTCCATCTTCTCTCTCCTTGCTCATGTTGTGTTATCTCTCCCTGCTCCTCTGTATCATTTCCTCGGCAGATAGACCGCTGAGTACTTTGCCGTTTGTTGGTTATAGGGCCCGGCGGTTCTCCACTTGCCGCGTTTTCGCGGATACCATTCCACGGAACCCGACAATCGAGCAGCGTTCAACCCGAGAAGATGTACCGGCGTATCCCGTTGTACAAACTGCGTTGCTGACGGGTTGGCTGCCAGATCTACCTCCCAAACCGCGCCCCTGGGAGAACCTGGCCTAGCGTGATTCCCTCCCCAGATGGGCGTCCAATTTGCCTCCGGATCGACATTATACCAGGTGAAGTCAGCAAGTACCAGCGCATTTTCCCCCCCTCCGGTAAGTCGCCTGACGCCCTCGACGGGCGTGCTGCGTGAGGCCCCCCACAAGAAAATGTAGTTGGATTGGACCACCTCTGCAAAGTTATCCGGGTGGGTGACGGCCTTCGGGTTGGGTTCCGGGCACGATAGGGCATCGGGGCCTACGTACGGCCCGAGCAGCGACGCTAAGTCGTAGCCCACGCTCTCGATTCGAACGATGTTCGCAGACAGATCAAAATGGTCTTTTCCATCGTAATATTGAGCGGAGGGGGGCAACCAGTCCATGTTGTCTTGCGCGTACTCGCAGATTCCCCGGGTCAGTGCCCGCATGTTTGCGAGACACACGATCCGCAACGTCTGTTGCCTCGCCTTGCCCAACGACGGCAGGAGTATTGCTGTCAGTAACGAAAGGATCGAGATTGACACAAGTATCTCGACAAGGGTTACTGCTCGCACGCAAACTCGCCTAACTCCCACTCCACCCTCTCGTTGGCTGGGATTATTCTTGAGACGTCGCCTTGTAATAGGACGGCCTCCTTATCTACCCAAAGCGTACATTTGCCCCCTCGATCCATGTCGAGAGCGATATTGAACATTGCACCGGCGGGAACGACTAGAGAAGCGTCCCGCAAAGCAATGGTAAGAGGAACGTTGCTCGAAGTCCCTTCTATCTGTCCGCCATTTAGTTCGACATTGTCCTGGTGCGCCTTCACCGACGCTCTCGCCCTCAGCACGAAACGAACCCCCTGGCTCAGGTGTACCCTCATGGTCTCCGACGCACCTGCCTCCAGCGTCTGCCCGTTACGAACGTCGAACCACGGCATGTCAGCATCCAAAATTCTTTCACACACCCACGCCTTACCTATAACAGAGGGGTTTCTCGGCCAAATGGAAACAACCACCACCGCAGCTAGCCCAATGCTTGCAGCAGCCAGCGCAAGCACACGGCGGTGGCTTGGACGCCCAATCCGTCGGCGTAGCTCCGCCTTTTTTCTGCGAAGCCCATCTTCGTCAGGTTCCGTAGCCTCCGCATACACATGAAGGGCGACCGTCGTATCCTGGATCATCTCCAAGGTCTCGGCGGCAGTGGAGTCGGTTTTAGCAAGTGCTTCAAGCTCATGCCGCTCGTCCTCACTGCCCCGCCCCTGCGAGTACGCCACGAGCCGTTCATAGAGTTCGTCACTTACAGCACTCGTGTGGCAATTCTTCTTGTGCTCCATCGCAGCCACTCCAAAGCTCGCCTGTGTCGGGACACCAACGTGGTCCGGGGTGTGGCAAGCACCTCGGCAGCCTCCACAAATGAACAGTCCATCAGAGAGACGAGGATGACCACGGCGCGAAGGTCGGGAGGCATCTCCAACATGGAGAAGCGTAACCGATCAAGTGCCTCAGCCCTCTCACAGGACTCTTCGACGGACGGGCCGCGATCCACTACGTCGAAGTCGGCCAAGTGGTCGGCAGAAGGTGACCGCGTCGATAAGTAACGTGCCCACCGGGTGTACGCAACCCGCCTGACGTAGTTTCGCGGGTCTCGAATACCCGTCGTACCGCGTTTCATCAGTTCCACAAAGGTCTCTTGAGTCAAATCGTCGGCGAGCAGTTGCGACCCTGATAGGACGCGAAGAAATCGGTGAACTGAGTGGTACTCTTGTTCAATGATATCTTCTACCGTCGCCATTTGCCTTGCTTATCATCGAAAAAACTTCAGAATTCGTCGTCATCTACGCTCGAAAATTGCTCTTCTCTCAGGGAACTGTAAGTGGCGGTCCCCTTCGGTAACGCAATTATAGCAAGTTCTACCCAAGAAGGGAAGGTGAGTCTATGCGCGCGCCACAAGTCTTTTGTATAATGCTACTTACCGTATCGAGCCCCGTTCTGGCGAGTGCCACCTTGAGCGCCAGCCCAAACGGAGTTCAAAAAGAAGCACAAATCACGTTCACGGCGACTACGGACGAATCTGATCCGGTCGTTAAGGTCACCTTCAGCTACCAAGGCGGTGGAACGTCCGACGAGGACACAATTTCCCCCTACGAAGTGACCAAGACGATGGACTGGACCACCATGGAGGATTTAACCGTCACCGCAACATTTGACTTTGAGAATATTGCTGATCAGCAGGACACGGTTGACGTGGATGTGGTGGACATCACGATCCTCGGATCCTCGATTGCAGGACGTGGAAACAACAAGTATTACCAGGGGCGGACCAGCCCCACCGGTCTTTCCGTATCACGTTGGGATTGGGAGTACGACACAACATCCATAGACCCCACATGGATCGATACAAACGGTAACGATGACCAAAGTGTATGGAACGGGAGGTTCGTGATCAGCGGAGAACTCACTGTTGAAGCTACAATCCTTGAAATCCCCTGCACCAAATCCAAGAACGTCACCGTGATGGACCGTACCGGCGTTGCCTGGAATACGCCTGCTACCGCGGTAGAGGACAACGAAGCCTTGTGGGGCGCCCCACCTCTTGGAAACAACGAACCGTTGGGAGAACTGCGAGACAAAGACACCGATGTAACGCACATCATCGTGCCCCAAACAAGCTCAGGGGATTGGTCAGACGGCGTGGTTTTGGTTGAGGTTCCTTCCGGACCCTGTAAGGGGTTCTGGTATGTCCACAGCGAGTGCCTGGAAATCGACATGGAAACCGTTATCAACCGCTATATCAAAAGCGGCGGTCCTCCTCCGGAGTCGGGTGCTACTACGTTCTACGACTATAACAACGCCAACGGAAGATGCATCGAAGAAGACATGGCTGACTTCGTTCAGGCGGTTAAGAACCATGAATACAACGGAACTCCACCAACTGCTGAGTCACTGGAAGGACACTTCGGGCGGATCGAGTACAGGCTGAATATCCAGGAACATCCCGGAAGAGCGGTTGAAGATCTCGTTGACACGTCCGAAGCCGGGTTGATTGTCAAAGTAAATGATGAAGTGGACTTTATCGAGGGTGCCCTGCTCTTGTTTACCACTGATGGGGATTGGAGCGACGCGGGTCCGAACTGGGGAGGGACCGGTTCGCTGGGCTCTGGGAAGCACACCCGTTACGACATAGACGAAAGCGATTACTACGACGAGTGCACGTTTGGGCCGGAGAATTTCTAACACACTCACAAAGGAGACGGGACCATGTTTGCCCTGACAGCAACAATATTGTGCTTGACCGTGACAGATCCGGTTGACGTGGCTATCGCCAAAGCGGCTCGCTTCTACGACGGCCGTGCGGCCTACGCAGGCATGAGAGAAGACCTGCGTGCCTGGCAAGAAGGGACGCGGGAACTCAGAGGTGTCGCCTTGGCGTGTCCCGAGGCCGAGTGGCCGCAGATGCGGAATCGGCTGGTTGCAGCGTTGGACCACGAGAATCGCGGCGTCTGGCATGCTTGCCTCAGTGCCATCGTTAGACGCGAGGGTGCAGGAGCCGTTGATCTCCTGCTTCAACAAATCGAGAACTCCGGTGGCGAGGCAAGAACCACCTTTGCGGCGAGACAACTCGCCCGGATTGGCCCTCGATTATCCGCAGCTTCCCGAACCACTGTGGTCACGACCTTACTCACGGTATTCCAGGACTTCTCGCGCTCGATGGACCGGGGGCAACTCATGGTGGCGATGGGAAGTATGGGGGATGTGGCCATTGATGATCTTCTGCGTATCGGTGCGGACGAGACCCTCCGTGAGTTAGTTCGGTCAGCCCTACCACATGCGCTGGCTTGCACCGGTGACGTGCGCACGGTGCCCCTCCTCCTCTCACTGCACGAGGGAGCGATTTCCGATGGTGAACGAATTGCCTCGATCTTGGCCCTGGGGCTTCTTGTGCGGCGGGTAGGTGACGAAGAACCATCCGCGACTCAGGCGATCGCAGCCATTCGCGCAGACTTCATGAGTCATGTGTCGCCCGAGGTTGGGGCCGTAGCAGGACTGGCTTTTGCTAGGATCGGGCGCCTTTCGGGCAATGTGGATACCGCGAGGGTGTTTGCACTGGCCGACAATCCTGCAGCACGAAAGAATGCCCTTCGGGCAGTGTTGGAATCACGCATACCACTCGGAACTGAGCACACCCAGATGCTTGAGATGTGCCTCCAGGATGAGGAGTCCAGCCCCATGGTTCGTAAAATCGCGTCGGCCCTACTGGCACTGGCAGAACCCAAATGACGGAAACGTGGGGACAAGAATTGAAATCCGGTTGCCCAGATCTCGACACGCAATGCCGTGCGTTGGAAGGGTGTTGGACAGGGATACTCATAACCAACGTGGGCAAGACAGTTGATTGTGGGGGCACCCAGAGGACCATAGGCCAATTCTGCAACCGATGCAACGAAGGCAGATTACAATTGTTAAACGGCAATGTGCAATGTAACGTATGCTTGTATAAGATCGGTCGAGTGACACGATTCGTGGATGACGAACCGCCGATGGAAAGAGCACTCCGCTTTCTCCGTAGCGAGTTCTCAATCGTTGAAACATATCAATGCCGTGAGACCTTCAAGGGTAACCCTATCCCGATCGGACGTCCGTACTGGACATTCGCTGAAGTTCGAGGCCAACGCACCATGCGCGTTGCCTGGGAAGGTCAGAAGTGTCCGTCATGCCCAAACGGTCAACTGAAATTCTTCGTTGGCCCCGAGGAGGTCGAAGAAGGCTTGGTTTGTAACAACCCGTATTGCTACTTCGGTCTCTCCGTAAAAGCCGGTTCTCCGAAGCCAAACGGCGACGCGATGTGGCAATGGAAGAATGTACCCTTGGAGAGTTCCACTCCGGCATGCCTGGCCCGGATTGTTCATCGCGGTAAGCGCCCAGCCTCAAACGCTGTTTTTCTTCCTTGTTCTCAGCCATAACGAGTCCTGTTCCCACTCACTGCCGTCCTACCGTCAGTTCACAGTTGTCATGTTGGTCTGGACCCGTCGCCGATATCGCCGTTCACGCTCGGCGAAGGCCTTCACCGCAAGCACCGGTGACCGACCATCGAGATGAGCGATCCACGCCTCTTGAACCGCGTCGGGCTTAAGCGGGCCCGGCACGAACCGCAGCTCGAGTTCAAGCTGCGCGATGTCGAGATTGGGTGGCAACTGGCTCATCTACCCCGTACCCACGCGCAGAAAGAGTGATTCCCCAACGAAATCAGCCAAACACGAAGATTGTTCCATATCTGTACGTAACAGCGGTCAGCACCTCACGGCCGCTCTCGTGTGGTCATACGTCGGCCACAGTGGCGGCACTGGCGAACACGCAGGATGTAACCGTTCCGCCGACGGGTGTAGAGCACCGGCAAGCGAGCCATGTGCGGTATCTCCTTCTCTTGCGCGGAGCGCGCTCCGCGCAAAAATCGAGTTTTTCACCGCACTGTTCTGTAACGCAGGGAGCCGCAACTAGCGGCGTCGGCGTGGTTTACGATCACTCGGGGCGACTGGATTCGAACCAGCGACCTCCTGCTCCCAAAGCAGGCGCTCTAACCAGGCTGAGCTACGCCCCGAAGGACTTTGCCTTCAATTGGTTATGCCAAGTCTGCCGACGATTCGACGATCTCCTGGACCATCCGCCCGACATCCTGGATTCATACCGTCCGGTAACTTGCTCACCCCGCACGCGGGATGACAACAATTTACCAAAGCAGTTTACCAGAGACAGGGAAGAATCCAAGCATCTCTGCAACCTCATTTTCTCAGTTTTTTGCGCTCTATTTTTTCTGAACGCAGAGACGCAGAGAACGCAGAGAAGAAGGGAGTGCACCCAATGACAATGTTTCCCCCCCATTTTCAATTTCCCCCATTCTCAGAACGTAGGGTGGGTGGAACCTCGCGGAGCGAGGTGGAACCCACCATTCAGGCGAGGAAGGCGGGTAAAACCCGCCCTACGTGGCTTTACATGGACCGGAATTGGATATAATTAGGGTGGCTATGCGATGTGCGGATTGTCAAACTGAACCTGCGAGCCCGTCTGCGGGCGGGGTGTGCCGTCGGTCCACAGAGCCTTGGCAACATTGTGCCGCCGTATCAATTCTGGTGCTGGCGTTTGCGGCTCAGGAGTTGCCCTGGCGCTCCACCCATTTAAGGGCCTCCGCGGCGGCGTGGGCGGCGCCGGTGGTGGCGGTCCCCATCGCAGCCAAGCCGCAAGTGGCACATCCCACCAAATCACTGGGGGATTGCGACTTCCGGCAGCGTTTTCTCATCGCAAATGAAGTGAGCCTGAAACGCTGTCATCTGGTGGCTATCTCCCTTCTGGGCGGTCTCTACGGGCCATAGTCTCATCCTGACAACGCAGTTTATCGGGTTTGGGATACATAGAGGCCTTTTTGTAAACAATGTGAGGAAAAACCATGGGTGCTCAAGAATATCTGGGCAATCTGTTCGCAAGGATTTTCGGTTCGCGAAACGATCGGCTGGTCAAAAAATACTCCCACTTCGCCGACCGCGTCGAAGCCCTGGAGCCGGAATTCTTAAATCTGACCGACGAGCAGCTCAAAGCCAAAACGGCTGAATTCAAACAACGCATTAAAGATGGGGAACCGCCGGAAGACATTATCCCCGAAGCCTTCGCCACGATTCGCGAAGCCTCCCGCCGGGCACAGAACCACCGCCACTTCCACTGTCAGCTCGTCGGCGGCAAGGTGCTTTACGACGGGGCGGTGGCGGAAATGCGCACTGGCGAGGGCAAAACCATCGTCTGCCATCTGGCAGCGTTCATGAAAATTGCCGAAGGCAACAAGGTCCACATCGTGACCGTCAACGATTACCTGGTGGAGCGTGACGCGGAGTTCGCCAGACCCGTTTTCGAGATGCTCGACATCACCGTCGGCTACATCCAGGCTCAGGTCGACCCCGGCGGGGCGGAAGGAATCCGCAAGGTAAACTACGCCTGCGACATCACCTACGGCACCAACAGCGAGTTCGGATTCGATTACTTGCGCGACAACATGAAGCTGCGCCATGAAGACCAGGTGCAGGGTTCTCTCGGTTACGTGATTGTCGACGAGGTGGACTCGATCCTGATCGACGAAGCCCGAACCCCGCTGATCATTTCCGGCCCGGCTCATGATGACGTCACTCGGTACAAGTGGGCCGACAACATCGCCTGCCTGCTGGTGCGCAAGCAGAACAGCCTGAACAGCAATACACGAGCCCGGATCGATGCCTGGGGCGACAATCCGCCCGAGCAATTGGCGCAAAACCCAAAATTCCAGGATGCTTTCAAGCGCTTCAGAGTCGACCCTTACCTGAACACTGAGGAGGAGGCAGAAGCCATCGGGCATCAGCAACTTTTCAATGTGCAGCTCGAGCGCAAGGCTGCACACCTGACCCATGATGGGGTTGCTTTGGCCCAGGACGAAGCGGGCATCGGCAGCTTCTACATGGGGCAGAACATGGATCGCCCACATCTGATCGAGCAGTCTTTGCGGGCCCACGTGGTCTACGAGCGGGACAAGGAATACGTGGTGCAGGACCGCGAGATCATCATCGTGGACGAGTTCACCGGGCGGCTGATGCACGGGCGCCAGTGGTCCGACGGGCTGCACCAGGCCATCGAAGCCAAGGAAGGCGTGCCCGTCAAGGAAGAGACCCAGACCCTGGCAACCATCACCATCCAGAACTACTTCAAACTGTACAAGTCCATGGCGGGCATGACCGGGACCGCGCTGACCGAAGCGACCGAGTTCGACAAAATCTACAAGCTCGAGGTGGTGGAAATCCCCACCAACCGCCCGGTCAACCGTAACGAACACAACGACAAGGTCTGCCGCGACACCAAGCAGAAGTACGAATACCTGGTGGAGGAAATCCATGAGATGCACCGCCGCGGCAGGCCGGCAGACCCGTTTGTGCTGGCCAACGTGTTGAGCGCCCTGCGCCCGATCTCGGGAAGAATGGGGCGGGACGCCTCGCAAATCGACGAGGCATTGCGACAGTTTAACGCAGCCGAATACGGCGACACCAAGGTCATAAACTTTTTGATGGACACCTATGACCAGGAGATGGGCGACCTGGCGACCGGAAGGCCTGTCCTGGTCGGCACCACCAGCGTCGAGAACTCCGAGAAGCTCTCCAGGCTGCTGGAGAAGAGCTACGGCATCGAGCATGAGGTGCTCAACGCCAAGAACCACGCACGCGAGGCGGAGATCGTAGCCAAAGCCGGATACCGCACCATCCCCACACACGGAGCCAACCCGATCCCACTCGGCAATGTGACCATCGCCACCAATATGGCTGGTCGCGGCACCGACATCAAGCTGGAAGATGGGGTCGTTTATCCCAAGTGCAAGGTCCCGCAAAGCGGCGATCGGGTCGATGGGCAAGAGGCAGGAGGCAAGAGGCAAGAGGCAACAGGCAATAGTGGGGACGGGGATGGTGATTCCCATGCTGACCACAACAGCACCTCTACGGCGCTTTACCCTCCCGGCGTAACCAAGTGCTGCATAACGTGCGAAGAGTACGACCCTGCCACAAACTGCGCACATTGCTACAAGCCAAAGCTCGATCCGCGTTTTCCCGAGTTGGGCAGAAAGGTTTGCACGCTTAACGCGCCGTGCGGTCTGCACATCATCGGCACCGAACGCCACGAAGCCAGACGCATCGACAATCAGCTTCGCGGGCGCTCCGGGCGGCAGGGGGACCCGGGTTCGTCACGATTCTTCCTGTCCCTCCAGGACGATCTGCTAAAGCTGTTTATGCCCGACTGGATGCTGAAGATGATGGAAAAGCTCGGGTTCAGCGAAGGCGCCAGCCTGGAGGACAAACGCCTCTCCAAGGGTATTGAACGGGCTCAACGCAAGGTCGAGGAGCGGAACTACTCCACCCGAAAACACCTGCTGGAATGGGACGAGCCCATGGACTTCCAGCGCAAGGGTTTCTACACCAGCCGCCAGCAAATCCTGGAGGGGCGGGGGCTGCGGCAACTGATCTTCGAGACCATCGACGATGCCATCGACGACGCAACACGCCAGTTCATGGCGAGCGGTTATCCTGCCACCTGCATCGCCCGGTGGTGCAACAATAACCTTGACCTGGCCATTCCGGAGTCCATGTTAACCGACGATGACCTGGAGTCCGTGCAGGAGTCCATCCGCAAGCGAGCCAGAGATGATGCCCGCGAGATGATCATCACATCCCTGGGCGAGTACATCGACGAAGAGGCTCCACCGTCGGAGTGGGATGTGGGCGGCCTGTTGATGTGGGGGCAGCGAGCTTATGGGTTCAATGCCACTCAGAACCAACTCCGCAAGATGGAGCGGGAAGAGATCGAGGAGGCTCTTATCGAAGCCGCCGAGCGGCACTACGATCAGGTTGCCCTCGATGGTGTGGCGGTTTATCTGGACCCGTCTCATCCCAAGTCCGCCTTGACCGAATGGGCACGCAACAAGTTCAACCTGGACATCAAGACCGAGGACGTGCAAGACCTGAGCTCCGACGAGATCAGCGACCTGCTCAAAAAGCAGGTCCGCGAGGCATACCTGCAACGTGAGATTCGCTATCCGGTGGAGGTGTGTGTGGATCGGGCGTTTCAGGAGGCTCAAAGCGACAGTGCTTTTGTGGCTGAGTCCATCGTGCATTGGGTCAACGTCAAGTTCAATCTCGGCTGGACGCTTGAAAATGTGCAGGGCAAGTCGGCGGGCGAGGTTTTCGATGCGTTGGTGGGTTTGAATGAGGAGTTTCTGACCGGCGGGCGGCTGGCGGCGGAATTCGACGAAGCCTTCGCCGGCAAGAGCGACGAGGAGATGATCGCCTGGGCCAAGCAGCGTGTGGGGCGTGTGTGGGACCAGCGGCCTTTCGACCAATTCGACGGCGAGGTCCGCGAGGCATTGTTGGAGCAGGGTCGTGAGATGCTCCGCTGGGAGCTTTCACGTTTGGAGCATTACGTTCTGTTGCGGATTTACGATCAGGCATGGAAGGATCACCTGCTGGAGATGGACCATCTCAAACATGCCATCATGCAGCGCCCCATGGGTGGGGACCAGTCCCACCCGCAGAGTCAGTATGCCATCGAGGGGCGTGAATTGTTTTCGGCGATGTGGTCGCGGATCAACGAGCGGGTCACCGACATGATCTTCAAGGTCAAGATGACGGGGGAGTCGTCAGCTCAGGCAGCCACCCCTCGGGCAATGCAGCTTTCGCACCGTGACGCAACGGGAGCAGCCTTCAGCACCGCCCGCGACACCCAGGCTGCCATGCGTGCTCAGGGTGTCGAGCAGAAGGTCGAGACCATCCGACGAGAGAAACCCAAGGTCGGGCGCAACACACCGTGCCCTTGTGGAAGCGGAAAAAAGTACAAAAACTGCTGCGGGCGTCAATGAGGCAAGAGAAGAAGGCAAGAGGCAAGAGGCATGAGGCATGAGGCATGAGGCATGAGGCATGAGGCAACAAGGCAACAAGGCATGGGTGCCCCACCCCTTCCAGGGGTGGGGGACTGACTCAAACCAATCAGTACCGCGATCGTGAGGGAGCGGCATGGATCCCCTCTTGCCTCTTGCCTCATTCCTGGTGAATTATCCGGGCTAGCGGTGCACCGAGCGGAGGAACTTCTGAATCTCGGGGATCGCACCCTGGTATATGAGGTATCCGTTGTACGGCTCGCGGTCGGTGGTCTCGTCGCAGATGGGGGTGAGCATGATGCGGGCAACCTCGTCACGGTCGTCGGTCTGGCCTAGAGTCCAGCAAAGCTTCATATATGCCACCTCGGGCAGCATATTGGCAGCGGGAACCACGCCGAGCTTCATGATCTCACGCCCGGTTTCATAGACGTACATCTGCGTGTAGCCCCACAGGGTCTGCACGGTCATGTAGATGTGCACGCCCGCGGCGGTGGCACGCTCGAGGGCGGGGTAGAGCGGCTTATTTACGTGCCCCAACCCCGTCCCGGCAATGATGATCCCCCGGTATCCCTTCTCCACAATCGCATCCACCATGTCCGGAAGCATGTTGGGATAGTAGTAAAGGATGGTCACCTTTTCCTCGAAGGCGGTGTTGATCTTGACCTGCCGGTCGGTGCGGCGGCGGTGGTACTCGCTTCGCAGGGCGCGAATCCGCTTCGGGTCGATCATCGCCAGCGGCGTGTCCCCGATAGTGCGGAAGGTCGAGCGGTAGCTCGAGTGCATCTTGCGCACGCGGGTCCCGCGGTGCAACAGACAGTATTCGTCGGACGTCGGCCCGAACATGCAAACCAGCACCTCGGCGATGTCACCCTCGGCTGCTGCCTTGACCGCGTTGATCAGGTTGATGGCCGCGTCGGACGACGGCCTATCAGACGATCGCTGCGAACCCACCATGACGATCGGGACCGGCGAGCCCTGCACCATAAAGCTAAGGACCGCAGACGTGTGATGCATGGTGTCGGTGCCGTGCCCGATAACAACACCATGCACCCCGTTGGCAATCGCCTCGCCGATGCGGTTGGCCAGCACCTTGTATTGCTCGGGACCCATGTTCTCGCTGAACACTCCGAACAGTTTCTCGGTGGTCAGGTTGCAGATGTCCGCCAGCTCCGGCACTGAGCCGTACAGCTCACCGGGCGAGAATGCCGGGATCACCGCCCCGCTGCGATAGTCCAAACGGCTGGCGATGGTGCCCCCGGTGCCCAGCAGGATAACATTCGGCTTGGCGGGATCGACGGGGAATTGCTTCTCAGGAATCTTGTAATGGGCTTCGCGTCGCCCTTGGATCGTAATCCCCACCACCGAATCGGCGGTGATGCCGATGTTGTAGCCGCTGCTCAGCTTGAGCACGATGTGTCGGTCGTCGGAGGTCTCCGAACGCGGCAGGATGATCCCGCGAAAGCTACCTTTCGAGGACTCGATCTCCACCTCGCTCCAGACCGAGGCTCCATGCCGCCGCAGAACCTCCGCCCCAATACCACGATATCCTTGTAATGTTTTCTCAGCCATGAAGAAGCTCTCAGCAGGGGGAATGGAAAATTGAAAATGCGGTATCCCCTCTATCTAGTGTTACGTGACGCATGTACTGATGGTTGGGTGCCCCATGGCTTTAGCCGTGGGGGACACGAATAGCGTCAGGCATTCGCGTCCCCCACCGCTAAAGCAGTGGGCCACCCACCGGCGTCTCATTCTCCATTCTCCATTCTCCATTCTCCATTCTCCATTTTCCATTTTCCATTCTTCCCCCGAGGTTCAGCTTCTGCCGCAACTCGTGAGCCAGGCGGTTGCCGTCCACACAACCGAGTAAGTCCTTCATCAGCACTCCCATGAGCGAACGATACTTCTTCTCTGTCGTGGGGAATCGGCCATCATTTGCCACTTGAACCGCTCCGGAAATACGGGCGGGCAACCTGTCCGCCGGTAACGGCTGAAACTCCAACTCGGCGATAGCCGCCTCCACCCGAGAACCTTCGCCTACCGTAGCATCCTGCTTTCTGAGGATATGCTTGAACACGCGAATCACGCCTTCGCGGGCCAACTCGCCCCGGGCATATCGTCGGAACACTTCGTAAATCTCGTCGTCGGTCAACCGCTCCGGACGCAGGTCCCGCCGGCGAAAGGACTTCATCCTCTGACAGAGCACCACCGCCACGAAGACGGGATTTATCTCGAGTTCGTCCACAATACGCTGAAAGACCTCCGCCCGCGGCGATATGCACAGCGGGACGATGACATCCTCGGGCAGACCCATCTCACGATAACGGGACTGACGGTCCCACACATATTCGGGAAGCCGGGTGGCGATCCTTTCGAGCCGTTGCTCTCCCACCATCAGCGGCGGCAGATCGGTATCAGGGTACATCCGCTCAGCCCCGGGCAGCACCCGCTCGAATCCATTGGTGCCGTCTCTCAAAGCCTGTCGCGTGTCGTTGGGCACGCCCTGGGTGGCTTCCTTGGCCCGCAGGGCGATTTCGCTGCACGCCGTGGTTGTGTCGCCCTCGTCACCCCATACCAAGACCAGGGCGTCCTGCGGAGCGGCTCGCATCTTACGGCGAAGGTCCTTCCAGGTGCGGGCGGGCAATGCTTCCGTGGCTGTATCCGAGTGGATGATGTTCGGCAACTGCGTCAGACAAGCAATCACCCGAACCCGATCCGAGAACTCTTTGGCAAAGATCGTGTTTTCCTGGGTCGGCTCACTCAGAATCCCGGCGAAGCCCTTCAGGCAAACACACTTGACCTGCCAGCCGGTAGCCAATCCGCGCCGGATGGGTTCATAGTCGGTTTGAGCGGCGATTCGCGTCACGTCCTGGACGGAGAACTGGAGGGTCTCGGGTGTTATCCCTTTCTCCTTCAGTTTACTCCGGATGCCCAGCAACGCGCACTGCCGCATGGCTTCGTTGTAGACCAGGCCGGGGATGCGCGAGATTTGCGGCACTCCCTTGATCTCGACGCGGGTCCCGCCCGCGACGCTGACATTGACGTCCTGACGGGCTGCCCCGTAGCCGGTGCGCACCTTCCCGGTGCTGCGGCAGAGCATGTGGAGAACCTGAGCCACCTCAGCCGTTTCCTGTGGCGTCCGCATATCTGGTTCGGTGACCGGCTCGACCAGCGGCATGCCCAGCCGATCGGTGAGGAACACGCGATCGTGCCCGATGTCGGAGACCTCGCGGCAGGCGTCCTCCTCGAGCCCCAGTTGACGGATACCGATACGTCGGCCCTTATACGGGATCCAACCGTCCACGCCGACTATCGTGGTACGCTGAAAACCGGTGGGGATTGACCCGTCCAGGTACTGCTTCCGGGCGATGTGCAACTCGCCGACCATGTTCAAGCGGAGCAGCAGGCCTATCTCCAAGGCGATGTCCAAGGCGGTATCGTCCATGAAGAATGGCGGCGTGTCGTCCATCTCATAGGTGCACACCGTATCCTGGTGGATGCGGTAGTAGATGTTCTTACGGGTTTTCTTTTCCATCAGGGCGGTGCCGTCGTACTCACCCAGTTCCGACAGCGTGGGGCGCATGTGTCGGAGTATCTCGGCATCGTAGTCGCTGCTATACCGGCCGGCTGGACAGCGACAGAACAGTTTCCGCTCGGTCAGCAATTGCTGGTGAATCTCCAGGCCGCACTTGAGCCCGATGTTCGCATAGTCCTCGGCGGTCATGAGGCTAAGCGGTTTGAAGGGGATCGCCATACTCCAAGGTCTCCTGCTCTGAGGTCAAGGGCACCGATTGTAGGAGACGGCAGCGGGAGAAGCAATGTCAGGCAGGGAAGTTCAAGGCCCAAGGCAGGGCAATCGCATCTGGAGAAAATGGAAAATTAAAAATGGAAAATGGGGGGATGGGAAACATTGTCGTTGGGTGCACTCCCTCCCTCTCTGCGTCTCTGCGTCTCTGCGTTCATGAAAAATGTGGGTCAGCGGCGACAAATCCGTAGCGTTTAGCGGCGACCCGAAGGGGAGCGCGAAGCGTGAAAAACGGGGATGATAACATGGAAACTGGGGAACGAAGAACTGAAAACGTTGCCAAGTCCGCATTTTCCATTTTCCATTTTCCATTTTCCATTCTGCCGGTAGGGCGGGTTTCACCCGCCGTCTATGGTGTTACGTTTCACTTGCCGGTGGCGGGTGGAACCCGCCCTACGTCCATTCTCAATTTTAGACAGTTTTGCCCATCTTGTTGAGTTCCAGCGTTGCGAAGGGTAAACTGATCTGAAACGGCAGTTTGGCAACTGACGAAATCCTCGTCGCGGGATTGTAATCTCCGTGTCACGAACAACATCGCGCAAATCCAAGTCCAGCCGAACCTCGCATACCCGGCTGCACGCTCATCCAAGAAGCCAAACCGCCAGACCCGCCACCGTCGCTCCGGAGCAAGCGTCAGCCGAGATGCAAAGCCCCCCTCCCATCAGGCGGCGTGCTCCCAGACGTGGGCGGATTCACTGGATCATTAGCGTGCTGATAGCTGCCACGGCAGGTGCCGCAGGGTTCCTGGTCGGCGGGTTTGAGTACTGGGCATCGGTGGACATGGTCGTTGACGACGCGAACCTGTCGACGACTGAGTTGGACAACCTGCGACGCGATCTGCTCGACCATGCCTGGCAGGAATTCGGCACCGCCGGCGCACAGTGGCACATCGGAATCAACCCGCCGGCGCGGACCATCACCGCCAGAGCGTCAGCCTCCAACCCCGCAAAAGCCCGGGCTCTGATAACCAACCTGACCACCGCCTTCATCGAGCACATCCGCAAGACGGTCGAAGAGGCACGCACGCACCCGGAGCCGGTCGAACTGGTGCTCGCGGGCATTCGCCAGGAGCGGATCAGCGAGTTGGAGCGACTGGAGGCCCAGGTCCGCCGGATCGAGTCTTCGCTCCCGGAGGACGACTCTGTCGAGGCTGATACACGGTTGCGTGGGCAATTGTCCGAGCGGCGTGAGGTTTATCAGCATTCTCGCGGGCGTGTCGAGGAGGTTGAGGCCCAATTGGCTGCTGTTATTGCCGATCCGCTCCCGGAACGGGCGGCGGTTGATCCCGAAGCCCGTGCGTGTGCTATCAAGGCCGACGTCGAAACCCGGCAGGACCTCAAGGCTTTGCACGTCCAACTTGCCGAGGCACGCCATCAACTGCTCCAGGTGGGGCAGGTGGCGGGTCCGGCTCTCGACAAACTGATCGCCGCGGGTGGGCGGTTGGGCAGCCGGTGCTCACAAGTGCAGGCCTGCTCGGTTGCTCTCGAACTGCGCCGGGCGGTGGAACGGCTCGAGCAATCTCTTGCGGACTATCGCGCCGTGTTGACCGGCTTTGCTCAACGGTGGTCCATGGAGTTTGACTGTCTGGGCACTCTCGCAGACGACCCCCGCCGGGCTGAGGTGATTGGTGTTCAGGTGGCTCTTTGTGACGCTTTGAGCGGGTTTCTCTTCCAGACCACCGTTCCGCTGGCAACGATGCGCGAGCAGGTTGGTGCTGTTTCGACTGCCTCAGCGGCTTCAGCCGAGCACCACGAGTTGGCTTCAGCCCTGGTGCGTGGGTTTCACACCTTCCAGACCGCCCATCACCGGTTTGAGTTCGCTGCCGGGGACATGAAGGCGTCGAACAATTTTCGTCTCGACGCCGCGCTCAAGTCCGCCCGGGGTCTGCGTTATCGCAGCAGCCGCCGTCTGGCACAGATCGAAGAGCGCCTGGCGTGTCAAGCCTTGCAAGACCTGCGCGACCTGCGCACCTGGCGGATTGCCGCTCTGGAAGAGCAACTTCGCCAACTTCGCCACGAACTGGACACCGCCACCGAAGCCTGGATTGTGGCTCAGGAGCAAGCGGACGAGCACACCCCTGCCATGCACAACTACCTGCGATCCAAAACCACAGCCGCCGCCCATGCGGAGCAGATAGCAAGCATCAAACACGAGGTTGGGCAGATTGAGATTCGGCTGAACAATTTGGCTGCCGGGCGCATGGATGTGATCAATCCGGACCATATCGCAGTCGCGGACTGCCGGGTGGACCGTTGGCCTGTGAACCTTGCCGCGAAGCTGCTGCAAGGCGCATTTGCCGCTGTCGCCGTACTGGTTTTTTCCCTCGGTCTGCGAAGGCACAACCCACAATACTGAAAGCGCGCCGGGAAGCATCGTTGTTGTGTACGCACACGAGTGTTTGGCGGCAACAATCCGCAACGTTTAGCGGCGAC
>JAGLWJ010000391.1 GCA_023133475.1 Phycisphaerae bacterium
CGACCCGAAGGGGAGCGTGGAGTGTAAGTGTGAAAAACTGAGAAAACGGCGTAATCACCGTTGTAGGGCGGGTTTCACCCGCCGCCGGCAAGTGAAACGTAACGCCATAGACGGCGGGTGAAACCCGCCCTACACCTGTGGCGGGTGGAACCCGCCCTACAACTGGGTTAGCCAGGCATGGCCAACCCGGTGACGGTGGCTTCGAATACCAACCTGCTCTCCAGAAATGCCTGGGTGTTGCAGACGATTTTTCTGGACCGGTTCTCGACCTCCTGGCATACCAGGATCAGCCGTACCGGGGGAATGACCGCCGCGCGAAACTTGCAGTTGTCAACCCCGCCGTAGGCAACCATGCCTCTGAAACCGTGTATGTACTTGCAACTGTAGGCCGACAACTGGGCGACCGCCTCGAGCATCAATACGCCCGGGAAAATGGGTCTGCCGGGCACGTGGCCTCGGACCCACCATTCGTCCTCGCGGATATCACGCACTGCCGCGGCGATCTGCTTATCGGGATCGTAATAACAAATCCCGTCCAGTTGCTTGAACTCAAACTGCTGCGGAAGAGCCTGGTATATCTCTTCCCGGCTGTACAGAAGCTGATCCGGGTCCAACAGGGCGGGGTCTATGATGAGCGGTGGGGGCATAACAAGAACCCTCTTGCTACACAATCCCTACAAAAGGAATCGCGCGCAAACACACACAGACCCAAAACAAACGGGTTCTCACCTTGGTCAGGCTGGTTGAAAAGCTACCCGGGCGGTTGCTCAGCCCGAACCTCAAGAATCTTTTTGCGCAACTCCTGAGCGATTTCTTTGACCTCCTGCATCGCTTTACGCACTCGTGTGCCTGCCGCTTTATTACCGCCCGTCGCCTTTGCCACATCCTCTGCGGCCCCTTCGACGAGTTCTCTGAGACGTTCGTATTCCTTCATCTGGCGTCTCCTTTGGAGCAATTGTTAAGGCTTGTCGGCGATCCTCCAAGCGTCGGGAGTCTAGCAGAGCTTGCATCAACACGCAAAGTGCTTTTCCGGTAAAAAACGCTTTCATCGCTCAAAAACGCCGAATTAACGGCATGTCACACGCCGAAATGCCCTATTTGCCCCGCCCTGCCCACCTTGCCGGCATAGGATTGTGTCAAGAAGGCTCTCGATAGGGTCCGATATGCCAACTGATGGTTGGGTGGCCCAGACGTAGGGTGGGTGGAACCTCGCGGAGCGAGGTGGAACCCACCAACCAGCGCGGTGGGTTTCGCTTCGCTCCGCGAAGCTTCACCCACCCTACAGGCCCTTTTTTCAGAGCAGAGAACCGAATGCCATGAACACAAACACATTGAGATATGGAAGCTTGGTTGTTTTCATGTTAACCGGGCCGCTGACGGCAGCCCCACCGCCTGCCGATCACCGCATCCCCAAGACCCAGACCAGGCGGTTCGAGATCGACTACCGCGTGAATGAAGCGGCGTTGCCGCTGACCTCGGTTGAACTGTGGTACACACGGGACAATGGGGAGACCTGGCACAACTACGGAATGGATCAGGACCGCCAAAGCCCCATCACCTTCGACGCCACCGAAGAAGGGCTTTACGGTTTCCATTTCGTCCTGGAAAACGCGATTGGGGTTTCCGGCGAACGCCCCCAGCCAAGCACCGTCCCTCAACAGTGGGTCTTCGTCGATTACACGCCGCCGATTGTCCAACTGCACCCCGTCCAGATGGGGCGGAGGGATGCACCACGGCAACGGGTGCAGGTGCGCTGGACAGCCATTGACGCCAACTTCGGCCCCAGGCCTATCGAACTGTCATACCGGCTCGTGCCCGACGGCCAATGGGCCCGGATTGCCGATCACCTGTCAAATACCGGGCGATATGACTGGTGCCCCGACGAGCATATGGAGGGCCTGTTAGTGGTCCGCTTGACCGCCCATGATCGGAGCAACCACCGGGTAAGCGCGGTGTCGCGAGCCGTCGAGTTGGTGAAACCCCCCGCCTCTCAAAAGGCGGGTTCGCTGACGAACCCAGGGGGCGTCGGTGATCCGAGCCCCGCCGGCGTCGACCTGCCCGCCAGGCAACGGGCCAGAGCACTTTACCAGCGCGGTCTGATGCACAAGGAACGTGGCGAGCATCGCCTGGCGGCTGCTCGTTTCCAGGACGCCCTGGCGATTGACGAGTTGATGCCCGAGGCCCTTGTGAATCTGGGCGAGACGCTGTACTTTCAGAAGGAGTATGAGGATTCGATAGAGGCCTACAAGTTGGTCATCGGGCTTGAGCCAACCTGGGCGGAGGCGCGGCGTGGCCTGGTTCGCGTGTTGATGGTGGTTGATCGCTATGACGATGCTTCCGCTCAATTGGCACATATTCTGAGCGACGCGCCGCAGAACGCCGAAGCCTGGCTGACGCTGGGGGACGTTGCCATGTCGCAAGGCGACGAACTGATGGCTCGGGAGAACTGGCAAAAAGCCGCCACGGTCGATCCCGCGGCAAAAACAATCATGGAACGGGCTCAGGCGCGGTTGGCGACTCTGCGGCGAACAACCATCCTGGCGGGTTCTTCAAGGAATTAGCTGTGTCGGAACCAACATCATCGCTTTGCCCGGTTTATGTCGTCTATGGGCCTGACCCGTTTCTAAAACAAGAGAGAATCCGCGCCCTGGTGGCTACCGTGTTGGACGATCCCACGGATTCGATGCGGCTGTCCAAATTCGAGGGGGATCGTGCCGAACCGGCAGACGTCCTCGATGAGGCCCGCACTCTCTCGTTGCTGGGCGATATGCGGGTGGTGGTGGTATCCGAGGCGGACGGTTTCATCAGCAACCACCGGAAGGTTTTGGAGCGGTACTGTGCCGATCCTTCGGAATCTGGTTGTCTGATTCTGGAGTGTAAGTCCTTCGCTGCCAACACTCGTCTGTACAAGATGGTGAATCGTTTCGGCGGTGTGGTCAAGTGCGAGGCGCCGCGCCGCGCCGCTCTGACGTCATGGATCGCCGAACGGGCATGGAGGGTCTACGGGAAGCGCCTCGAGCCGGGTGCAGCCGAGCGACTCCGCGAATACGTGGGCGAGTCGCTGGGCATATTCGACCAGGAGTTGGCCAAGCTCAGCACCTACGTCGCCCAGCGCCCCGACATCACCGTTAACGACGTGGACGCTCTGGTGGGCAACATCCGCGAGCAGGCGGTGTTTGCCATCACTGGTGCGATGGCTGACGGGGACGTGCGAACCGCTTTGCATCAATGGGAGCGGGTGCTGGCGACCGACCGGGCTGCCCCCGGGCGGGCGATTGGCGGTCTGGCTTGGGGAATTCGGCGGTTGCTCGAAGCTCACGACGCCGTGGCGGGTGGAACCCCTGTGGCCAACCTGGCGCGGCAGTACTGGACCGAGCCGGCGGTTCTGGAGAGACGTTTACGTTGCGTCTCGCGCCGGCAACTCGAAGATCAATTGTGCGATCTTCTCGAAGCCGACCTCGCCGCCAAGACCGGTCTGAGCGAGGTCGGCCGGGCGATGGAGAGGTTCATTGTTAAACACACCCCGGCGCCACGCCGAACCGGGACAGGAGGTTGATCGTGAGACGGATCTCACAACTTTGCAAATTGACCGCGACGGTATCGGTGATATCGGTGGTCTGTTTGGCTTGCACGCAGGACGGCAACCATTGGGCCATGCACAAGCCTCAACAAACCCAACAAGACAAAACCGACTCGCCCACCGCCACATCCCAGGAACCTGCCTTGCCAAAGGCAGAACCAACAACCACCGAGCCTCACCCCAATCCCGACCCGGGGTCTGAAAGAGACACCAGGCAAACTGCGGATGAGTCCGCCCAGGCGGTGGCCAGGTTCGTCAGTCGTCTGCAAAGCAAGAGCGCCGCTACCGATACCGCGGCAAGCGAGGAGCTGTCTGCCGAGCAGATGACCAGCGGTTCGGCGAGCATTATGGCGATGGGCGTCCCGGAACCGTTGCCCGAATCCGCCTCGGGGCCGTTCTCAAAGAAACCGCCCCAGGCTACCGAAGCACCGCGGGTGGAAGCAATCTCCATTGTGACCCAGGCCGACAAGCCCGAGGAACAGCAAACCGAGACCAGGGCTCTCACCACCAACGAGTCCCTGGACGCCGCCGCGGTCCGGGAGGAGTTCAGCATCCGCAAGTATCTCTCGATGTTGGAAGATGCGTTGCGGAAAGACTCTGCCAATGTGGACTTGCAGTGGCAGCTCAGCATGTTGCGGATGGCTTTGGGGCAAGACGAGAAAGCCACCTCCATTTCCGATGGGATCGAGCGGGAACGTGCGGAGTTGCTTTGCGATGCGGTAGTGCTGTCGGCGGAAGTGCGAGAGTTGCTCATGGACCCGTCGCACCCGGCGGACGAGACTTTGGCGGCGTTGGAATTGTTGCGGGGCAAGCTCCAGGCCCGTGCGGAGTTGTCCATACCAATCGTCGCCCTGTGCACCAGGGTGCAGCGGTTTGGGATTTATGACGAAATGCCGCCCGATCAGTTTGTCGCCCATCGGCGAAACAGTGCCGCCCTCTACACCGAGATCAAGAATTTCGTCTCCAGGAAATTACCCGACGGGCAATACGAAACTTTGCTGGCTGGGCGTTTGGAACTGTTGACCGATGACGGGCGTCTGGTGTGGCACCATGAGGAAGACTCGATCAAGGACATCTCCAAACAACAACGTGAAGACTTCTTTGTGGGTTGGCGGGTGGTCTTTCCGCCTGACCTGGGGCCTGGGGACTATGTCCTGAAGGTCATACTCCAGGATTTGCTGGGCGGCAAGGCAAATGAAGCCCACGTAAAAATCTCGGTGGAACCGCAGCAATTGACCAGCACATCGGGTTGAATGGAAAATGGAAAATTAAAAATGGAAAATGCGGGGTTGGCAACGTTGCCCCATTTCGACTCTTCCCCCTTTGCCCTCATCTCTTCTCGCTCTTCTCTGCGCTCTCTGCGTCTCTGCGTTCATGAATAATCCAGGTTTAGCGGCGACAAATCCACATTTTCAATTTTCCATTCTGCCGGTAGGGCGGGTTCTACCCGCTTTTGTGGCATAGTGCGGCGGGTGAAACCCGCCCTACATCCATTCTCAATTCCTCTCGGCGTCATCATTTTTTCTTGCGGCTTTGTGTCTTTCTTTTCTTTGTCATGCGGATGGTGCCGGGCCTTTTGCCCTTGGGCAGAGTTCCGTCAATAAGCTGTTTGCCCAGCAAGTTGGCCCGATACAAGCCGTCCCTGCTGCCCTTGTCGAGAAACCCCTGTTGGTAGGTATTGATGAGCGTCTGAGCAGGGAATGGTGGCACGGAACGCCCCACTTTCCGGCATGCGGCGATCAAGTCTTGTTTGCGGATCTCGTCCTTTCGCTCTCCCGCGGGAGCCTCGTGCTTATAGTAATAAGCCACAGCCGTCACAAACTGATAATTCTTTTGCGTGTTTTTGCTGTCCATAAAGGCCTTAAGCTCCGCGGACTCCGGTGGGGGCGGTGCAACCGCAGGCGTTTGCTTGCGGCGAGTCGGCGGTGGCGGCGGGGTGGATGGCTCTTGAGCCGCTGGGCTTACGGCAAGTCGTTCGCGGACCCAACGCAATATGTAATCCTGCTCTTGCTCATTAAATTGCCCCAAGGTATCCACAATGATGCGCACTGCATCATATTCGTCGAGTGGCTTATTCATATTCTGCGTATCCATCTATAGTGCAACACGAACGTTCACGTCGCAGTTCCTCTCAAGCCTAACGTCGACAACCGCTTTGCCGCCGTTCGCTTGAAACACACTGCCAATTATCTTACCAGTTTGATTTAATCAAGCAATTAGCAATTAGCTGTCAGTTGTCAGCTATCAGCTATCAGCTATCGGGGCTACCGCGATCAGCACCGCGACCGTAAGGGAGCGGCCATGGGGCACCCACGCAATTGCCGGGGAAAACTCCCTTTCGTTCATTATTCTTTTCTGCGTGCTCTGCGCCTTCGTGTGAAGAAGGGCAAAGTGGATATCGAGCCGCGCAGCACAGCCAAACCCACCATCGCCAGCATGGGAACCAACATGCCCACACCGCAAACACTCCCCGAAGCGGCTGTCCCGCCACCGGAAGAAGGCGAACCGTTATCGTTGGTGTTGTCGTTATCGTTATCGTTATCGTTATCGTTTCCGGTGCCGGTGCCCAACACCGTGAACAGACGAGACGCCTGGAAGACCAACGTGTCACCGGAAGAAGTAAGAGCGGTTACCTCCGCCAAAATGGGGAAAGTGCCGGAAATATCATAAACGTGTGACACAACAAAGCTGCGGGCAGTGGTCCCGTCGCCCAGGTTCCAGAAAACACTCTGCGGAGTGCCCACGATACGGGTGGTGTCCACGGTGAGCTCGATACGACTGCCAACCTCCCCAAGATCACCGATGTCCAACGAGGAACCGCCAGGTTCGGTAATGAGAATGCGAATCCCGCCGGTGGAAGGGTCTTCCTCCACCCCCTCTGCCGGGAGGACGACGATGTTCACCGAACGCTTCCCCTCGTCGCCGTCGGCATCCACGATCGTCAAGGTCGCGGTGAAGGTGATCTGCTGGGTCCCGGAAACCACGTAGGTGTGCTCAGTCACAGCCTGAGCGACCGGCGGGCTGCCGTCACCGAAATCCCAGCTAACCGACTCGATCGCGGAATCCGATTCCGGGGAGTTGCCCTTAAAGGAAACCTTCAACGGCGAGCGACCCGAGAGCGGTGAAACCTCGATCGATACCGTCGGATAGACCGGCGTGGGGATATCCGGCGTGTTGTCGTTATCGTTGGCATCCGCCTCGCCGGTGTTGATGCTGTGCCCGTGTTCCACAATGTTGCCTTGCGAATCGATGGATACACCAAAGGAATACCGACTGGCGGCATTGCGGGCGAAAATGCCGAAATAGATGATGCCAAGAGAGTCGTCAAACTCATACGAAAGATTGTCACCGGCCTGCACCACGGTGACATCCTGCTCATAATCGACTGTTAGGCCGTGATAGTAGTTCTGGCCGTCGGTGGGGACCCACTCGAAGTCCAGCCCGATGCGTCGCACGACGAGCACTCCCGTCGTTTCGTCCCCCCACGCCTGCTCTTCGGTTTCGCCTTCCTCGCCGCCCTCGACCGGCACCTCGGTTATTCGCAGGTCGTCGTTTTTCTCCCAACGGAGAATCTTGCCGCCCTCAAAATCCGACACAGCCACATTCCTGACCCGCTCAGGCCAGGCATAGGGATTATTAGTGGTCATCATACTCGCGGCTTCGACAGCCTTTCCGGCGTTGACCCGCCCGTAGCCGTACTTGCGGCTTCGCCGGGTGATTCCGTTGTAGTCACCTTCCTCGAGATCGGCGATTGGAATCTGGTCGGCAGTGTGCTCCAGAATCGCCCGCACCTGCGTGGCGGTAATCTCGGAAACGCTACTGGC
>JAGLWJ010000392.1 GCA_023133475.1 Phycisphaerae bacterium
CAGGACATCACCATCACCGACGACCCGCGGACGAATTCGTTGTTCGTGCTGGCTCCGGCGGACAGCATCGACATGCTCGAGGAGCTTATCCGCGAGGTGGACAAGACTCCGCTGGCGCCGATGGCTCAGATTCGCCATTTCACGCTGAAAAACAACGAGGCTGCGACGATCGCCGACATGCTTAAAGACCTGTTCGAGAGCCGTGTGGAGCAGCGTATGGTCCAGGGTGCGGAGGAGAACCCGGCTGACCGTGTGGCTTTTGCCAGTGATGAGACCACCAACACGATTCTGGTGGCATCGTCGCAGGAGAACTTCGACGAGATCATGCGTCTTATCGAGGTGATCGACGCGGACCCGGCGGTGGAGGCGGTGGTCAAGTTCTACGTGCTGCAAAACGCCGAAGCCACCAACGTCGCGGAGAAGATCGACGAGTTGTTTCAGAAGGGTATCTACAGCAATGTCACCGGTACGGGCAGCGGGCTGATCGAAGAGCGTCAGAAGGTTGCGGTGATCGCCGACGCGCGTTCCAACGCGGTGATCGCCAGTGCCAACCCGGAGAACCTGACGATTATCGAAGGGCTGATCGAGCGCATGGACACCGACACGCCGCTGATCACCGACGAGACCCAGGTATTCGTGCTGGGGACAGCCGACGCGATCAAGCTGGCGGACATGCTGACCGAGCTATTCGAGGGGATCAAGAGCAATGCGGCAGAGCCCGACCTGTACCGCACGCCGACGATTCTGGCTGACGAGCGGAGCAACAGCCTGTTCGTGACCGGCTCACGGGATAGCCTGCGGCGCTGCGCCGACCTGGTCGAGCGTATCGAAACCCAGGGCGTGCAGCGGACGGCTGTGTTCGAGATTTACCCGCTCGAACATGCCGCCGCCGCCATGATGGCGGAGAAGATGCAGGAGACTTTCGATCAGCGCGAACAGGGCAGCGACCAGGGCGCCAGCACTCCAATCTATATTATGCCCGACGAAGCCACCAACAGCCTGATCTGTAGCGCCTCGCGCGATGATCAGGAGGTTATCTCCAACCTGCTCGAGTTGCTGGATAAACCATCCAACATCGCCAGGCAGTTTGCGATATTCCCGCTCAAATCCGCTCAAGCCGAGGCGGTGGGCGAACGGCTGGAGAACCTGTTCCAGAGCCAGGGAGGGGGCGGCGGCAACACCCGGGCTGACGCCATCGCGGTCGAGCCGGACCCGCGAACTAACTCGCTGGTCGTTTGGGCTGCACCGTCGCAACTGGAGAACATCGGGCTTATCGTGGCCAAGCTGGACACCCAGGAGCCGGCCAAGGAAATGCAGATGCGGGTCATTCGGCTCAAACATGCCATCGCCGAAGACTTCGCCGAGAAGTTCACCGATACGCTTTTCGGCGGTCAACAGCCTTCCGGGAGCGACGATCAGGAAGCGGTGATCCTTTCGTTCAAGCAGAGGCTGGACGACGGCACCGAGGTGATACGGAAACTGCTGCGGCAGGATATCACCATCACCGGCGACCCGCGGACCAATGCGCTAATGGTTCTGGCTCCGGCGGCGAGCATCGAAATGCTCGAACAGCTTATTTGTGAGATCGACAAGATGCCGCCGCAGTTGGCGGAGATTCGGCTGTTCTCGCTGATCAATGCCGACGCGGAAGACATGGTCGAGCGGCTGGGGGAACTCTTCGAGCCGGAGCAGGGCGGTGCCGGCGAGATGGAGCAGCAGTTGGTTTTCGGTGATGGAGGGGTTGCATCGGTAACGACCGGTGGTGGGGATGGCAGTTCGGTGCAGGCGGTGCGTTTCACCGCGGACCGGCGGACCAACACGGTCATCGCCGCGGGCGGCGAGGCGGACCTGGGCATGGTCGAGAAGTTCATTCGGATGATCGACTCGCAGACCGTGGACGACCGCATCAACCAGGTGTATCTGGCCAAGTATTCCACGGCGGAGGATATTACGACGGCTTTGAAGGAGTTCGTGCAGGAGGAGAACGATCGCCTCAGCGAGTTGGACGACGAATCCGCCATCATGCGTCAGGCTGAGCGTCATGTGACCATCATCGGCGACGAAGCCTCCAACAGCGTGCTATTGGGCGTCAGCCCGCGGTACTACTCGAACGTGATGGAGATGATCCGGCAGATTGATCGCCCGCCGCCGCAGGTGATGATCCAGGTGCTGATCGCCGAGGTGGCGTTGGACGACAGCGTGGAGTTCGGGATGGAGTTTGCCTTGCAGGACCTGACCTTCACCGAGAGTGCGGTGATAGGCCCCAACGGGGTTATAAAGGGCAACGACTTTGACTTTGTCGGCGGCACCGACGTGGGTGCGGGTGCGGGTGCTTCGTTTGGCGGCTTCAGCTTTTCCATCACCGGCGAGGACTTCAGTTTCCTGCTGCGGGCATTGCAGACCGACGGGGTGTTGCAGGTGCTCTCTCGCCCGACCATTCTGGTGGAGAACAACGAGGAGGCCAACATCACCATCGGTGATCGCGTGCCTTTCGTGACGAGCAGTTCCATTACGGACAGTGGGCAAGTCAACTCGTCCATCACCTACGAGGAAGTGGGCATCATTCTCGACGTGATTCCGCACATCAACCCGGACGGTTACGTGAACCTGGAGATCAAACCCGAGATTTCCTCGCTGAATCCGAAGGGCTCGGGCGTACAGATTTCCGAAGGTTTGACCGCGCCGACCTTTTCCAAACGCTCAGCCGAAACCGTAGTCACGGTCAAGGATGGTGAGACGGTGGTCATCGGCGGTTTGATCACCACGCGGGAGGACGAGCGCGAGGTGAAGGTGCCTATCCTGGGGGACCTTCCCATACTGGGACCGCTGTTCCGCTCCACCACCAGCGAGCGCAGGCGGAGCGAGTTGCTCATCATTTTGACGGTGGACGTGATCCGCGACGAGTACGATGCCTACCGCATGTCGGTTGACCAGCGTGACAAGTCCGGGCTGATGACCGAGGAGATTCTGCAATCCCCGTTGATGGAAGGCCTGCGGATTCTGCCGGAGGAGGAGGCTTTTGGGCCTGAGGATGAAGAGCAGTGGGATCGACCGGTTCCGCGTCATCGGCGGGAGGAGGTTCCGCAGGACCGCGATCTATACGGCCCGACGCCGGACGTGTACGGCCCGGATCAGCCGGAGCGGGTCAAGGTTCAGCCGCAACGAGTGGATGTGGAGCCTCCCGAGGAGGAGGCTGATGGTGAAATCGCCGAGGTCTACGGCCCCAAGCTTCCATCGCGGTTGTTGGCGTCTGCGCATGTCGAAACCGCCGTAGCGTCCGGCGAGGACATTGGACGTTATGGGCCTAGTCTGCCGGCACGGTTGGTGGCTTTTGCCCGATAGCGGTTGGGTGGCCCATCGCTTTA
>JAGLWJ010000393.1 GCA_023133475.1 Phycisphaerae bacterium
AAAATGGAAAATGTGGGGTTGGCGGCGTTGCTCAGTTTCGACTCTTCCCCCTTTATCTTTATTTTTTCTCGCTCTTCTCTGCGTTCATGAATAATCCAGGTTTAGCGGCGACCCAAAGGGGAGCGTGTAGAAGGGAGCGTGAAACATGGTGCAGACTGAACGGCGGGTGGAACCCGCCCTACAACCGGACCTTGGACCTTGGACCTTGGACTTTGGACTTTGGACTCGTCCTGAAGGATTTCCGTGGTGAGGGTCAAGCCGGCTTCTTAATGGGCCGATGCTCGTAGCGAAGCTGTTGTCTCCGGGCGTGCCGGCTTCGGTGATAGCTTCCCAGCGGCACCACGATGCCCATGCGGACACGCCCCAACGGTCACCCAGCCAACCGGCAGAAAGGGGAGCGTAATGAAAATCAGAAGCATCTCGATGACGGCGATCACAATCGCAACAGTTCTGTATGTGTTCAGCGGCAGTGCCGCGGCTCAAACCTATACGCTGGAGGTTTCCTGCGAACCGATCGAGGGTGGAGCCTACCACATAGACCCCGTACAGGACACCTATGCGGAGGGCACCAGTATAACCGTGGCGGTGGGTGCCAAACCCGGTTTTGCCTTTATCGGATGGGAGGGCAGCATATCCACGACCGATAGCGTGATGACCTTCGAGATCACCGCCGACACCTGCCTGACAGCGGTATTCGAGGAGTCCGACGCCGAGCCGACGGAATTCCTGGTGCTGGTGGTCTCAGAACCACAGGAGGGCGGCTACGTCACCCGCGATGTCCCTAAAGTGGCCTATGAACCCGGCGAGGATGTCACCCTTAGTGCCATACCGGCAACCGGCTATGTCTTCGCTTACTGGAGCGGCGACGTGCCGGAAGGGGCAGAACTCACCAGCCCACAACTGCAACTGAGCGTTGACCAGGACCTGGAAATAACCTCCAACTTCGACGCCGCCGCCAACGTCCTACCCGACGACGGCACGGGAAGCAGCAGCGGCTCGAACGGTTCCGGCAGTCTGGCGCCCTGTGGGGCGTTGGGGATACTGTTTTGGCCGTTGACGATACTTGGGATGGTTATTGCCCGCAGACGGTAATTGCAAAGGGGGTACAAACGGCGGCGAGTGATCCGATCTCGGTAGGGCACGAGGTCGGATGCAGGGGAAAACCTCGCCCGTCGTTTTGCCCTTTGGTTGCACTCTACTCGCCGATGATCTTCACCAGTGCCCGTTTGCGACGCCGACCGTCGAACTCGCCGTAGAAAATCTGCTCCCAGGGGCCGAAGTCCAGGTGCCCATCGGTGACCGCCACCATCACCTCCCGGCCCATCACCTGTCGTTTGAGATGGGCGTCGGCGTTGTCTTCCCCGGTGTCGTTGTGTCGGTATTGGTCGAGCGGTTCATGCGGGGCGAGTTGCTCCAACCATCTTTCGTAATCGCCCAGCAGGCCTCGCTCGTCGTCGTTGATATAGACGCTGGCGGTGATGTGCATGGCATTGACCAGGCACAAGCCCTCGCGGATGCCGCTCTCGCGCAGGGCCTCGTTAACCTGCGGGGTGATATTGATGAACTGACGTCGGGTCGGCGTGTGGAACACCAACTCCTTGCGATATGATTTCATAGTGACCATGTCCTGTGGTGTGCCCGATCTTTTCGGTCCACACTTTAATTGATTGGGCCATGCAACGCCGTGAACCCGATGTTCTTGTTCGTATTCTTAGCCTCCGGAGGAGGCGACGGAATATAGCCC
>JAGLWJ010000394.1 GCA_023133475.1 Phycisphaerae bacterium
CGCATCACAGACCTCTCTTCAGCTTAGCCTGTTTCATTATACTGTTTAGAGTTCCGGGCGGCGGCATTCGCAACAACGCCCGGAAACCCACCGGCTCACGTGGCTCCCGCACTCTGCCGGTCCTTGACTCTTCGCCACCAGCGGGCGATCGGCGAGTTCGAGGTTTCCAACTCACGCAGGAACCTGTCACGGATTTCTTCCTCGGTCATCCCCTTGTGTTTTTCGCGCAACTTGCGTTGGATTTCGTCCTTCATCGCAACGCAATCAAACGCCTTGGTCTTGCCCATTCAGACCACCTCCCTTGGTGAACGGATGTCAATCATCGGGTAACCTTCGCGCAGGTTCACGGCATTGAATCCACGAATCTTTTCGATATGCACGATATGCCTGAAGTTCCAACTGACGATCAGATCCGCTTTTGCCACCGATGCCAACGCCACATGAAGCGCGTCATTGCTTGATCTCTCACCAACAACCCCGGCTTTGAGGTACGCATCACGTAAGTCGACGGATTCGCCATCGCGAACCAAGGGCTCCACGTAGCCTTCAGGCAGTTCGCTCACCAGATCACGGACGCGAACAGGTGCCTGCTCCAACTCCTCCAGCGTAAGATCGGAAATGAGCACCGTCAATTCACCAGCCTGCGCAAGATCGAGGAGCGTCCGACTCGCCTCGGCGAACTCCTCATCAAAACAACCGCCTAGTACGGAGGTATCGGCATAGACTCGAAGGTGTTTCATGACTCCTGGGCCTCATTCTGCCCCATGTCGTGTTGCACTGTTCCCTTGTCCTTCGCCTGTAGAAACTTTCAGAATCGCCGTATGATCTTGTTTTGCGTACACACGAGCGTGTTAGCTGACTTCCGTTTCTTCGATCGGAACCATGCTGACTACGTGCAGCAGGGAGACGGTATCGACTTTCTCGAACAGGCGGGTGCCGTCGCGCCGTTGGGTGCCGATAGTGATCGCCGAACGGCTAACGATCACTTGCTCGGGGTGCCGGACCTCGTAGATGTCGCCGTTCAATATCCTGAGCTTGAATGGGCGGAATCGCTCGGGCTCCAAAGCTTTGACCACTTCTTCGGGTCTCATCGCACGTCTCTGTTCTTGTCTGTAGCAACCGCTCCCTTACGGTCGCGGTACTGATTCGTCACGCTCCATTTTTCACGCTCCCCGTTGGGGAGCCGCTAAACGCTACGGATTGTCACCGCTAGACAACCTCGCACCATTCCGGTGATCGTCCTCTCGAATTCCCCATTTTCCATTTTCCATTTTCCATTTTCCATTTCTACCGATCTAATTCTCCCGCGATGATGTTCATCCCGCTGAGAATCGCGACGACATCGCTGATGCGGTGTCCCACTACCAGATGTGGGAAACACTGATAGTTGACAAAGCACGGCGGGCGGCAGCGCACTCGATATGGCGTGTTCCCGCCGTCGCTGACCAGGTAGAAACCCAACTCGCCGTTGACGGTTTCGTTGGCTGCGTAAACCTCGCCGACCGGCGGCGTAAAGCCGCGGTTGGGCATGATCTTCTCAAAATGATGGATCAGCCCCTCGATGCTGGAGTGCACCTCGCCCTTGTCGGGCAAAGTTATTTTTTCGTCTGGCAGCACATTCACAGGCCCCTCGGGGATGTTGTCTGCCAACTGCTCGATGATGGCCCGCGACTGGCGGATTTCCTCCAAACGAACCAGGTATCGAGCCAGGCAATCGCCGCTGTGGCTGATCGGCACCTTGAAATCGACCGCCGAGCTACCCGCACCGTCCCAGTTGTCCGCAAAGCACAGATACGGCTGATCCTTGCGCAAATCCATCCGCACCCCGCTGGCTCGGGCCAATGGGCCGGTCAGGCCCCAATTGATCGCGTCCTCCTTGCTGATGTAGCCGATCCCCTTGACACGCTCGATGAAGATGCGGTTGCGCGTCAACAGCCTTTCCATGTCCACGATCGCCGGTTCGAGTTCGTCTTTAAGGAAAATCTTCAGCTTTTGGATCCAACCGGGCGTGATGTCCTCTATTCTCAACCCGCCGATACGGGTGAAGCTGGTGGTGAACCGATGCCCGCAGAGTTCCTCGAACAGGTCGTAGATCGTCTCCCGAGCGTTGAACGGATACATGAACGCCGTGTACCCGCCCAAGTCCAGCCCCGAGCAACCCACGCACACCAGATGGTCCTGAATCCGAGCCATCTCCGCCAAAATGGTGCGGATCACCTTGCACCGCGGCGTCAACTCGATCCCGAACAACTGTTCGCAGGCATGATGCCACGCGATGTTATTCGCAGCCGGCGACACGTAGTTCAGCCGATCGGTCACCACCACGAACTGGTTATAGCTACGGTGCTCGCCCAGCTTCTCGAACCCGCTGTGCAGGTAGCCGATATGAACCGTACAGGACATCACCCGTTCACCGTCCAGCTCCAGCACATGGCGAAGCGTCGTGTGTGTAGCGGGGTGCTGAGGGCCAAGGTTCAAGCACCACAAATCGCTACCAGGTTCCTCGGGTGCATAGACCGCTTGTTGTGACGTGTCGGGTGTAGTAGCCATGCTATTTAGTCCAAAGTCCAAAGTCCAAAGTCCAAAGTCTGGGTGGCCCATGGCTTTAGCCGTGGGGGACACGAATCCAAACG
>JAGLWJ010000395.1 GCA_023133475.1 Phycisphaerae bacterium
AATGCCACAAAATATGGCCACACCCTTTTTCCACTTGACAGACGCGCATTATTGTACTATAATACTAGTACAATAGTGATCTGGTACATTAGACATTGTGTTCGGATGGATGTGATGGGATGCGATTTGTGATTGACCCCAAAAGCGGCATTCCGTTCTACCGGCAGATCATCGACCAGATTCAGTTTGCGATCGGCGACAGCCGGCTGTGCGGTGGCGATCGGCTGCCGACCGTTCGGCAGCTTGCCGTGGACCTGAAGATCAATCCGAATACGGTGGCCCGGGCATACCAGGAACTGGAGATCAAGGGCGTGCTCAACACGCAAATGGGAACTGGGACGTTCATCGGAAACGAGAAAATCGAGATACCCGAACTCGAACGCAGGCGCATGCTAAATCAGATATGCACGGAACTGCTGTCCCGCGCTGCTGCGTATGGGCTGACGTTGGACGAAGTGCGTGATGCCCTGGCTGAACGGGCGGGCGAGGGTCGGGCATGACCGCTCAGTGGCTGCCTGGATGCAAAACCAAAACCAATATAAGGAGAAGCAAACTATGAACGCCAGCCGAATAGGGCTTCCGAAGATTTCAATGGAGAAGTTCTCGATTACCGCCCGGGCCGACTATCGGTTCGCCCCTCTTAATGTTCTGCTGTTGATGACGCTAATGCTGCTCGGGCTGATCGTGCACGTCGCCGTATACGAGTTCGATGTTGTGGCGGTTGTGTACACCATTGCCGCGGCTCTGGTATTAGCCGGGGTGTTTAAGGCGACGCAGATGTGGGAAGGGGTGGTCGTCACCGGCGCCTTGGTGACGCTGGGCGGTTACCTGGTATTCCGCAACATGTCCGTGCCGCCCCGTGTGCTGGTGGGTGCGACGGTGATGGCCGCCCTGATTGCCCCTTGCGTCCAGATCGCCTATCAGTGGGAGCGAGCCGTTCTGTTGCGTTTCGGGAAGTTCGTCGGCATTCGCGGCTCGGGGCTGTTCGTGATACTGCCCGTGATCGACAAGGTGGCCCAGTACGTGGACCAGCGGATTCGGGTCAACGATTTCAAGGCGGAAACCACACTCACCAAAGACACCGTTCCGGTGAACGTTGACGCAATTGCATTCTGGATGGTCTGGGACGCGGAGAAGGCTGTGCTGGAGGTCGCGGACTTCGACACGGCGGTTATCTTGTCAGCCCAGACGGCGTTGCGGGATGCGATCGGGCGTAGCGAGTTGGCGGACCTGCTGTCGCACCGGGAACGACTGGGCCAAGAGATTCAACATGTTCTCGATACCAAGACCAGCCCCTGGGGCATCACGGCTCAGAGCGTCGAGATCCGTGACATCATCATTCCCAAGGGCCTGGAAGACGCGATGAGCAAGCAGGCCCAGGCCGAACGCGAACGCCAGTCACGGATCATCCTGGGCACCGCCGAGACTGAGATCGCCGAGAAGTTCGCCAAGGCATCGGAGGCTTACCAGGAGAACCCGGTGGCGCTACACCTGCGGGCCATGAACATGGTCTTCGAGGGTCTCAAGCAAAAAGGTTCGATGATTATCGTCCCGTCCACAGCCGTCGAAACGATGGGGTTGGGTGCTCTGGGCGGCTTAACCGCCTTCGGCCAACAGCGGCCGACGCCCACATCGGCGAACAGCAGCCCGCCGAAGCCGTAGGGCGGGTTCCACCCGCCGAAGTTGTAGGGCGGGTTCCACCCGCCACCCGGAAGGCGCCGGGTGCTTCCGACAAGCCCAAGGGTGGCACGGACAAAGCCCGCGCCAATACGTTTGGAATAACCACCAAAGCCTCGCCGCGGGCTTTGTCCGTGGGCCTGGGCCACGGCGCCCACAGAGCTTCCAGCGCCCAGCACGGGCAAGGACCGCCAGGTAGCATCATCGCATGATGAACGTCTTCCGGAGGCGGTCCTTGCCTGATTCTATGAAAGAGGGTTCTCCTGCAGAATACGTTGAGCGGCCTATCCACCGGGGATGGCCCAAGTATTACTCTGACAAGGAGAACCCACCATGTTGTTTGTCGGTATCGACCAACACAAGCGTCATTT
>JAGLWJ010000396.1 GCA_023133475.1 Phycisphaerae bacterium
CTTTAACATCCGCAGATTACGCAGATTACGCAGACTTGCAAGAAAATGCTTGGGAGATAGCAGAGATTCGGGTTGAGGTAAGAGTTCAGCCGTCTGCAATGGAGGGCATTCAAACACTGCCGTTTCCCTATGGTTTTGGCGGTTTCGCAAGGCCCGACGAACGCACCGTGGACTTCCGAGTGCGTTACACTTTCGGCGGGCTGTTTTTCAGCCCCGAAGGGGCGCAGGTTCTTAGCCACGGGCGTCAGCCCGTGGAATATAGACCGCATCTGCGCAAAAGAATATAGACCGCATCTGCGCAAAAGCCCTGGAAGGGCGACGGAGGTTCGCAAGGGGACTGTGGGTCACGTGTCCTCCGCCCCGCCGGGGCTTGACGTTCCGTCATCGCTCCTGTTCCCCTTACGCCCTGGGCTATTAACCGTCGTCCCTCCGGGACTGTTCGCTAGACGAATCTTCTCGCCAAATCTGTCACAGACCCAGGACTTCCGTCCGCATGGACGATCGAGTTCTGTTTGCACTGCGTTTACAGACCTCCCAGCGATGCGAACGATTCCAGGTATTGCATACGGCTGAAGAGTTACGGGTTGAGTATATTTCTTTGTTAACCTGCTCAATCTGTGTAATCTGCGTAATCTGCGGATTTCTGCTCTTGTCCCCTTTGGTTGCATCCTATTTCCTCCTGCTGCTTCTGACAAGCGCTTCGGCAGCTTTGATGAGGGGATAGGCAGTTGGAGTTGCCGTCAGAAGCGGATGCGTGCAGATCTGCGCTGTAAGAACTTCGGTTACACTCATCTTATTCTGAACAACAAAGCCGATGAGATTAGTAAGCTCTCCTGTGCTTACTCCACCTACAATTTCCCCTCCCAATACTACCCCCGTGTCTCGCGCAGCCACAAGTTTCACAAGCTGGACATTTGTATTGGGCAATGACGCGGGATGCTTGTAGGGCTGTTCAAATGTGGCGGTAATCACCTGGAACCCTTCACTCTTTGCCGTGTTCTCCGTCAGCCCGGCCGCACCATACCCAGTGTTGCCAATAGCCGTCGAGAATATTGGAACCGTGCCCTTGAATGTCTTTACCGTACACAGCCCATAGAGATTCATACCTGCCATTCTGGCTTCTGCACATGCTGTAGAAGCCAACATTACCGCACTTGGCTTGCTCGTGATGAAATCTCTTTTCTCCGCGCAATCCCCCACGGCAAAGACATCGGAATGGCTGGTTCTCATGTACTCATCCACTTTGATACCGGTCTTGCCGTCTGTCGCAAGTCCCGACTCCTGCGCAAGCTCCGTGTTAGGCCGGTATCCCATTGTGAGGATGACAACGTCCGCTTCAAGTTTAGCATCATTCTGCAGGACAACGCCGCAGACTTCCCCTTCCCCGGACAGTTCCTTGGCACCTGAGCCAACCGCTATTTTCACGCCTCTGGACCGGAGATTCTCTTCCGCTCTTGCGGCAATTTCGTCGTCGAAAACAAGCGACAATACACGAGGCAGCAACTCTACAATGGTAACGTCCTTGCCAACGCTGTTGAGTTCGTCCGCGATCTCCACACCTATGAAACCACCACCAATGACGACTATTTTGTTTGCATGTCGTATTCTTGTCTGAACGCGATCCAGGTACGCCTTATTCTTAGGTATAGTGAATACGTTGTCCAAGTCCGCTCCCTTAAGCCATCCAGGAACAGCCGGTACGGAGCCGGTGGCAAAGACGGCTTTGTCGAAGCTGATTTGTTCTCCGTCAGCGGTTTTGCAAGTCTTGTTTTTCGGATCCAGGGAGACAACCTCTCCGATCTTGAGCCCTATGCCTTCCTTTTCGAACATTGCATCAGGCATAATGTTCTTATCAGTGCTTCCAAGGGTCCCGAATATGTACGGGATCCCGCATGGCACTAGCACCTTGTCCTCTTTGCGGATAACAAGGAAATCCTTGTCGGGATAACTGCCCTTACCTGTTACGGCGGTAACAATGCCTGAAGCGCTGCCCCCTATTATCAATACATCCACTTTTCTCACTGCTTCTACTCCTTATGGTGCTTCTCTAACTACAACCCTTTCGTTGGCTTCGATCTCTTCAAAGACCATGAGCCCTTGCTGGACCAGTTCGTCGATATACGCCGGGGTGAGGAACAGGTCCAGGCAACCGTGGCAGGTGTCGCAGGATTCCGTCTGCGGCGTGTGTCGTTGAATGTTGTGCGGCGTAGCTAAGCGCCAGGTCGGTTCGTCGGTGTAGTTGGGCAGCTCGATCCCCCACGGGCGGAACGTGTCGGGTGCAATCGGCACGTGTCGCAGCACAACGTAGTTGTATGGCCGGTTCGGTGACGGCGCGGGGTTGCGACCAATGCGAAAGTCGAGTTGCGACGCGAACCGCAGGCCTTGCTGGTCCTGCTCCACGTGGCACGAATAGCAGTTCTTGTAGGCTCCTGAGTGGCATACCTGGCATGCGACCAGCCCCGCGTGCTCGCTGTGCCATGAGAGGTCAGCCGTGGGTGAGTCTGCATCCGGGTGACAATCGGTACAACTCGGGCCGGCGTCGTTCGCGTAGCGGTGTATTGGTGTCGTCCCGTCGCCATGCCACTCCGTTGCATCATGGCACGACATACAGTTCATGCCCTCGCAATAATGCACGTCATTGACAATGCCCTCGTTGTGCCCCTTGAACTCGTTGCCGATTCGGCTGCCGTGGCATGCTGTGCAATTCTGCCTCTGGGACGGTGTCTTGCGAAACTCATGCCCATGGGTCAGGCCGCCCCCGACCGCCACCGGCCGGCTCACGTGGCATTGGCCACAAGTCCCATGGCAACTTGCGCATCGACTGTTGAACATCTTTTGGAACGTCGAGTCGTCGGCCGACTCGCCACTACGGGCTGCGAACGCGGTGAAGCACCCGGCTTGCGTCGCATGCAAACTCTTCCGCACTGTGGCTACCGTCTCCGCGTGACAGTTCTGACAAACCGATGCGTCTCCCGTGGAGGGATCGACGACTAGCCCCTTGTGAGCCGCATCTTTCTCAAGAATCCCCTCTTGGCCCCCGTGGCAGGAGCGGCAACCCAGGGTGCCGTGAGTCGAGTTCACGAAGTCGGCGCTGACCAGCACCTTTTCCCATGCCTCCAACGGAGGCACGGAGCCACCTCACCCATCACAAGTGTCAACCGGCGGAGCCTCTTCGGCCTCCACCATCGCTTTCAGGTGCGTCTCATCGGTATGGCAACCGACACAGTCACGCGCGTCGTCGCCTCCAGCCTCAGGAGTTGGTCTCACTTGCGAAGCCTCTTCAGCCTCCGCCATTGTCTTCAAGGGCGTCTCATCAGCATGAATACCAACATGGTCGCATGTTTGAGTGCCGCACGCTTCAAACCCGGGCTTCGTTCTAGGGCAGCCAGTGACCACAGCTATCACCGCCACCAAGACTACACCCATAAAACCCAACGCGACGAAGCGGATACGGGTATTCTCCATTGCTGAGGTTTCCTATTTAGGTAAGTATTCAGTGAACCCATGTCCCGGGTGGCCCATCGCTTTAGCGGTGGGGGACGCGAATGCCTGACGCGATTCGTGTCCCCCACGGCTAAAGCCATGGGCCACCCAACCCGACGCTATACCGTATACGGGTTTACTGAATGTATACCTATTTAGTCCGTAAGTCGGGTCAGTGGTCACAGATGTTTTCTCCGGCCCGTAGCGTTCCACTCAGGTATGCGGATGCCAACTGCTCGGGAGTCTCAGTCGGCGCGCCGACCACGACGGTGATGCCGTTCTGCACAAAGAGCTGCTGGGCCCGTTGACCCATGCCGCCGGCGATGATCACCTCGGCGCCCAGTTCGTGTAGCCAGCGAGGAAGCAGACCCGGCTCGTGCGGCGGTGCCTCGTGCATGGACTTGCCGACAATCTCTTTGCCTTGTTGATCGGTCTCGAGTATTGCGAATCCCTCGCAATGGCCGAAGTGGGCGCTCAGACGCCCGCCTGCTATGGGAACAGCGATCTTCATACGATGGTTCTCCTTGCCTCTGTTCTCAGTCTCGATGGTTACGTCGTCTTGTCCACACTGGGCCAAGATTGATTGGACAATACCTGCAAACGCCTGGCCGGCTGAAGTCTGCCTCTGCGTATCGACGAAGGACTGACCAGCGTCTCCGGCGGTGACGATTTGTGGGTCAATCGGGATGTTTCCCAGAAATGGCACCTTCATTTCCTCAGCCAGGGCTTTGCCGCCGCCGGTCTTGAAGAGGTCGATCTTTTCCCCGCACTTGGGGCAGGTATAGCCGCTCATGTTTTCTATGATGCCCACGACCGGCAAGGACAGGCTATGGCAGAACGAAACACAACGACGCACGTCTGCAATGGCTACGTCCTGCGGCGTCGTTACGATCACGGCGCCTGCCGGCATCCCGACAAGCTGGGCCACCGACATCGGCTCATCACCCGTTCCCGGCGGAGAATCGACCACCAGATAATCCAGGCTGCCCCAGTCGACGTCCTGCAAGAACTGGCGAATCGCGTGATACTTGCGAGGCCCCCGCCAGATGACCGGCGTTTTATCGTCGCCCACCAGGAACCCTATGGACATGACCGCCAGGTTATCGTTCATTCTGACAGGGGGTATCCCGTCCTCGGAACCGAGGATTTGATGGCCCTCCAGCCCCAATAGCTTGGGGATGCTAGGCCCGTGGATGTCGATATCGAGAAGGCCAACCGCCTTGCCGGCTGACGCCAGAGATACCGCCAGGTTGGCGGCTACCGTGCTCTTGCCGACTCCGCCCTTTCCGGACAACACGAGCAACTTGTGCCCGATTTTTTCCATCCGGCTTTGCAGTGCCAGTTCCTCTGCTTGTCGCTGGGATTCGTCCATTGGTTGTGGTGTTGAGGCATGTTGCTGCGTCATGAATATCTCCTTGCCGTGACTCCGGGCGGCGTTTCGGCGATCCCGCTTGAAACCTCGTCCCAGAGTTGTTTAATGTCTACCGCCGCGCCATCGTGGGCGTATTCCACGATGGATTTCCTCTTGATTTGGGCCTTGGTGACCGCCTGATCGTACCGTACTTTCCCAGCGACCCGCACGCCACGTTGGCGAGCCCGAGCCTCGATTTCCGAGGCGAGGCCTTCATTCAAATCCCACTTGTTGATGCAGATTTGCATCTTGATGCCGAAATGCGTGGTCAGGTCGGTGACTCGTTGCAGATCGTGCAGCCCGCTCAGTGTCGGTTCGGTCACGACGAGCACGTGATCCGCGCCCGTGATCGAGGAGATCACCGGGCATCCGATGCCAGGCGAGCCGTCGATCAGAATCAGGTCCAGTTTCCGCTCCTGGGCGATTGCTTTCGCTTGTGTGCGGACGAGGCTGACCAGTTTGCCGGAGTTTTCCTCGGCGATGCCGAGTTTGGCATGAACCATAGGCCCATGCCGAGTCTCGGAGACGAACAATTGTCCGTTTACAACCGGCGCGAATTCGATGGCCTGCTCCGCACAGAAGTAGGCACAGACGCCACAGCCTTCGCAGGCAATCGGATCGATCCGGTAGGTTTTGCTTACCCTCCCGTTTCCCGGCCCGTCGTAAGTGATGGCGTCAAAGCGGCAAACCTCCTCGCATTTGCCGCACGCGGTGCAGTGCCCAGACATGATCCTTGCCCGAGAGCCACCGGAGAACTTCTCCCGATGGACCGTCCGCGGGTCAAGAATCAGGTGCAGGTCGGCTGCGTCAACGTCGGCGTCCGCCAGCACACATTTGTCAGCCAGAGCGGCAAACGACGCCACAATGGACGTTTTGCCCGTCCCGCCCTTGCCGCTGATTATGACCAATTCTTTCATGGCAACACTTTACCCACTTGCAATGACCGGATTAACCCACCCTACGCCTGGATGACGTCCTGCAGCAACTTTGCAAACGATGCTGCGTATTCTGGTAGGGCGTCGCAAATCAGTTCGCCCCGTGAGTACGCCTCCGCAATCCGGCGGTCGTCCGGAATCTCCGCCAGGATTTTGACGTGTTCTCCACGACAGTACAAGTGCACGCCGCGATCGCCGACGTCCGCCCGATTGATGAGCACCCCAAAGGGGAGTTTCAAAGCCCGGACCATTTCGACGGCGAGTTTCAGGTCATTGAGGCCGAACGGCGTCGGCTCAGTCACCAGGAGCACGAAATCGCAGTCGCGGATGCTTTCTATGACCGGGCACGAGGTTCCCGGCGGGGCGTCCGCGATGACCAACTCCGCCTCCGGAGCAGCCGCCTTGACCGCCTTGATCACCGGCGGGCTCATAGCCTCTCCAATGTTCAACGTTCCCTGAACAAACTGGACCGCCCCAGCCCGGCCGCTTTCGAGCACCCCCATCTCGCGGGGAACCTCGGTGATGGCGTCCTCCGGGCAAACCAGCCAGCAACCGCCGCAGGCATGGCAGAGTTCGGGATAGACCAGGACCTTTTGGCCAACACAGACGATGGCGCTGTATTGGCAGATATCACCGCACTTTCCGCAAAGGGTGCACTTCTCCTCGTCCACCCGGGGGATCAACATGCCGACCGGTTCGCGGTGCGTGATTTCCGGTTTCAGGAAGATGTGGCCGTTGGGCTCTTCCACGTCGCAGTCGAGGTAGGCGACGCTTCGGCCGTTGCGTGATGCCACGTACGCCAGGTTCGTAGCCACCGTCGTTTTGCCGGTGCCGCCCTTTCCGCTTGCTATCGCAATCTTCATAATGTCTGTTTCTCTCCCTGCACACGTCCTTTGAACAAGCGTGCGATCCAACGGGGCACAAAGGTTATCGCCGCAACGATGGCCCCCAGCACGCCGGCACTGAGAGCGCCACCACCACAACCCGGCTGCGCGCAGAACGGGCAAACCGCCAGCGGTCCGAGCAACACGAAAAGGCCCGCCCACCACTTGAAAAAACGCACAATCGGGCTTCGCCATCTTGGGCGCGGAGCCGTCATTTGTTCTTCAACTGTCTTCACGAGCCAACTCCATACGCCCTTTCGAGAAGAGTAATGGGAACACGATGTCACTCGTGCAACAGGGTATCCAAACCGCGAGAAAAAGGAACACGGTTATGAGTACCATGGTGGCCACGTCCACGTCCGCCCCCAGGGCCATGATCATGTGGAACAGCGAGGCCCAGGTACTCAACAGTACGTGCCCCGCGTGTGGAAACTTCGTTTTCGGGTAAAACCAGGCGATGGCGATTCCAACCAAAGCCAAAGGATTCACCAGCCACCATTTCTCAATGAAACCAAAGTGGATGCCTTTGTTGGGCAACCCAAGCAAGCATTCCCCGAAATAAGGAATAATCGAGTCGCTCAGTGTGGCGATGCCAACAGACCCCAGGTATCCGACCAAGACCGTCGTCCCAAGCCCGCCCTTGCCATGAAGACGGTACATCGCGGCTGTGACCAGCGCGCTGAGCAAGACATGCAGCGGATGCAACGTCCAGAACAGCGTGCTCGACGCGGAGCGAGGCACCTGAGCATAAACGATCCCAGCCATAATGCCAATGCCGGTTAGAGCCCCGAACGCTGTAAACGGCGCATGGGCTTTCAGTTCATTGCGGATGTCTTTCAGCATGTCGCTGATTGATCCTCTTCTTAGTGCTTCGGTTCGTAAATTCGATGACGTATCTGGTTGGGGAAGGGTGGCCCATGGCTTTAGCCGTGGGGGACACGAATGGTCAGGCGATTCGCGTCCCCCACGACTAAAGCCATGGGCCACCCAACCAGGAATATATCTTCGTATTTACGAACGGATGCACTTAGCCTCCGGAGGGGGCGTCATCGCGTTCATAAATACGTGTCCTTAGGTTCACAGCGTTGCTACGTACCCATACCACGACCACCCCCGCGACCCTGGCCCATACCGCCGCCACCTCGTCCGCGACCTTGTCCTCCGCCTCGTCCCATGCCTCTTCCGCCACCGCCGCCACCGGGTCCGCCCCCCATACCCGCACCACCGCCTAGTCCTGGCTGGCCCGTGAAGGAGGACGGTGCATCAGCCATGCCGGAGTGACTGGCGACGTTCGGCTCACCGGCAGTATTGAGCTGTCCGGCTTTGAACTGTTCGGCGGCATCTCGCACGGTGCCCGAACAACCGGGGATCACGCCGATGCCGGCAGCGGAGAGCGTCTCGTGGGCATTCGGTCCGCAATTGCCCGTGAGGACAAACTTCACGCCCTTGGCGGCCATGAGCTGGGCCGATTGAATACCTGCCCCACCGCCGAGCGCAACATTGGGGTTCTCGACAGCCTCGAAGTTCAGGGTGTCCATATCAACGATTAAGAAATACGGGCAGCGGCCAAACCGAGGATCAACATTGGCATCCAGAGTCGGCCCACTTGCTGTGATTGCGATTCTCATCAGAGTTTTTCCTTTCTTAGGTGGCGGCAGGCTTGCGCTAGGCCCGGCATTTATGCCGGGTATTGGAGCGGTTGCCTTTGTTCCCCAGTTCCGCCCCGCCGCCGAA
>JAGLWJ010000397.1 GCA_023133475.1 Phycisphaerae bacterium
GACTAAATCGACAGCCCCTAAAGCGATGGGCCACCCGCCGCTCCCTTACGGTCGCGGTACTGATCTGTTGGCTGCGCCGGGATAATGCGCGTCAGCGATCGGGTCCTTGCTCTTCAGAACGCAGGAGCTTGGCGGCTCCGACTTCCTCGAAGCGGCTCAGGTCGGTCCAGAAAGTCCCGTCCCCGGCGAAGAACAGGCGGATGGATTCCGGCTCAAAGTTCTCCGCGAAGGTGTACAGGTTGAACGCCTGTGGGCTGCCGAAGGCCTCCACGAGCAGTTTGTACCCGTCAGCCTCAGCCTGCTTTCCCATCTTCTCGACGTCGGTGCGTGCCCTGCCCAGGATTTCGATGCGCTGAGCATCCAGTTGAGCAACCTCCTGTTGGATGCCCGCCACATCCAGCGCCGCCCGGGCGTCGATCTCCGCCGCCGACTTCTCCGCCTCGGCGCCGATCTGGGCCACCATGACACGGGTTTGGGCAGAGATGGTTTCCCTGGCAATGTCCACCTTCTTGCGGACCTCCTCGAGTTCAGCCTTGGTGCCGGCAGCCTCACGCTGCTTCTGCATGGTCAACCGCCTTTCGATGGCGATGTAGCTTTCTTGGATCGTCCGCTTGAGGTCCTCGGTGACCTCCCCGCCCGCGACGCCGGCTGACGGGGCGTGCACCTCGATCTCACGCACCAATGCCAGCAACACCTCGATGTTCTTCCCGCGGCACACCCGTTGCAGCTCAGCCGTCAAAGCCATCTGAAACTTCTCACGCTTTTCACCGTGGATGAAATCGCGGGCTGCGTAGGTCGAACCGATGTTCCGGCAAATCGACCGAAGCTGCGGGCCAATGACCTTGTCCAACACCCGATCAATGTTGCCGTAGGTGTTGATGATCTCGGCTGCGTGCGTCGGATCGATGCCCCATACTACCGTCACCCCGACGCGAATGGTGTAGCCGGTGTCCGAGGGAAACGCGATACGCAGGTTTGAGGCCTCGCTGATTTTGGTCTGCGAATACTCATTGAATCCGATCTCGATCAGGGTGACCTTCTGGAGCTTCGGGTTGATAAAGTACACCCCGGGTTGCAAGACATCGCGCAGCGTGCCCCGCTGTCCCGGTTCGGCGAGGGGACGAACGAGGCTGGTTGCTTCGTCGATGTTCTGCTGGGTGGATTCCTCTTCCACCTCAATCGAGGCGGTTGCACCAGTCGATTCAGGCAACATCCCGGTCGGGCCCACCTCGGCCTCTCCGCCGAAAAGGTTGGTCACCACACCCACGAACCCGGCGGGGATGACCACGGCAGGAGATAAATCCACCTCATACACGTAGGGATTGATCTTGTAGGTTCCCGGTGTGAGGACTTCGCGGAGAATTCCCCGGTAGCCGGACTCGCGATTGACAATGACCCGCCCGTCGGGCGGTTCGGTGCCGATCTTGCGGGTGACCACGCCGATCTCGGGGAACTCGCCCTTGAACTTGAATTTTCCCGCTCGCAGCTCGTTGCGCTGATGTTCATCCAGCGAGGGAATCCATTCCCACGTCTCGGGATTGCCCGCTGGAACCACAGCCAGGTCCTTGAGCTTATACTGCCAGGTGATGGGGTTTAGAAAATGTCGTCCAGGCCCCAGCACCTCCATCTGAATGCCTTTCTGCCCCGGTTCGGTGGCTACCAACTGTCCCTCGGGAAGCTGCCTGCCGCTCTTGCGAATCAGCACCGCGCACTTGTCCTCGGGCACGTAGACGCGACAGGTAAACCACACGATTGCCAAAATGCCAACCGTCAACAGAAAAACCGCCCCGACTGCCAACATAACCAGACGCCGAATCATTGGGCACCTCCCTTCACCGGTGCTGCCGGGTAGTCCTGAAACTGCCTGAAGATTTCCGCAAAAGGCCCCTCGGTATTGGACAGGATCGACCGAATCGAGGGGGCAATTTTTTCGAGGAATAACCGCTGGGCGTAGGTCGTCCCGTCCCCGAACGCCTCCACGGCGTTCTTGAGCGGTTCAGCACGGGCCTGATACTCCATCAGCACCACGTTGGCCTTCGCCCGCCCGCGGGCCAGCACCGCAGCCGCCTCCTTTTCGGCAGCCTGCAACGCCAACTTGGCGACCTCCAGTTCGCGGTTGGCGCGGGTTACCGCCACGACCTTGCGCTGTTCAGCCTGCTTGGTAATCGTGACCACCGTGCGACGCGCGTCGCCGATGGCTTTGTTCTGCTCTTGCAGTTCCTCTTGGGTGACAAGTTCCGCCTGAGCCCGGGCCTCTTCCTTCTGGTTGTTGTAGCGATCGACTTCCTGGTCAGCCTGCTCACGCTGGCTGATCAGGGCGGCGATTTCAACCGGTGGTTGGATATCCCGCACCAGGGCGTCTCGGATATCGATACCCTGCCTCTTGCACTTCTCACGGACTTCCAAAAGCAGGCGATCCTGAAAGGCTGTGCGGGTCTTGCCGCTGATAAATTCACAAGCCTGGAGCTTGCTGCCCTGAATCCGCGAGATGCTGCGGGCATTGGGCAGGATGATCTTGTTCAGAATATCCTCTTCGTCACCGTAGGCGACGGTCACCTCCGCCTCGTGATCCTTGAGAATCTTCCATTCGATGGTGCCTTCGATCGTAATCGTGAAGCTGTCGTTGGATGGAAAGTGAATCGCTTCTGAGCCGAGCATGTCGTACTTGTGGCTGCGGACGTCGACAATCTCGATCCGCTTGAGATAGGGGTTGTAATACTCCAGCCCCGGTTGCAAAACCGTTCGCTGCACGCCCTTTTCGCCCGGTTCCACCGTGTAGGTGTTCTTCTTCACCGGGTCCGTCCCGCTGAGCAGCGTCACCACGCCCACGTGACCTTCGGGAATCCAGACGGATGGGAATCGCTGGACGTCGTAGGCCAACCTGTTGATGTTATATCGCCCCGGCCGCAGAATCTTTGCCACCGGCCCGCGTTCGTCGGGTTGGGTGGCCACCGTCTTGGGGAATGGAAGCGGCTTGCCGAACCTGCGGATCAGCACGCCCATCTCGTTTTGCTTGATAATGGTGGCGTACATCTTGATCCGTTTGTACGAGTACGGATTCGGGAAGTAGCGCCCTTCGGTGAGCACCTCGTAGCGAACACCTTTGTATCCATTGCGGATTGCTTCCTCGCTTTTGCCGGTCTTTTGGGCGATGGCTTTGACCAGTTCGGGGTAGAGCATGACTTGGTCGCCGAACTCGTCGGCCAGTTCCGCCGGCAGAGTCTTGCCGGTCTTGTTCACCAGCACGAGAATCTCGTTGGCGTTGACCTCCACGCGCACGACAAACCAGAACACCAGAAAAATAAGCACAGCCAAAGCCGGCACCCCGACGATCAGCGGCCCAATCCAGAGCTTGTATCGCCTTGGAATTGGCGGGTATACCGTTGGGTCTGTTGCCTGAGACATAATGTATTTCCTTTCAAAGAAAGTGGTTCACTCGATCCGTTGTCTGCCAGGGTTCCCGCGCAATTGTGCGGGGGAAGCATCCACGCAGGTATTCGCCCATTGTCGTTGATTATTCGACGGGTGGCCCATGCGTCACGGAGCCCTGGTGCCGTCATCAGTCAATTCCTGCCCGCACTGACCGCAAAAGCGTGCGTGGCTGGGGTTCGCCTTGTGACATCGAGAGCACATCTTTGCCGGTCCCTGGTCATGCCGCCCCTGCGTGGGGCGCGACAACACGAACAGGGCGAAGGCGAGAAAGAACGCAATCACAAATAGAACGATAGCAGTCATCACTGTAACCAACATAAACTGCCGGTTCCTCACAATAATAATCGGCCAGTGGAAGTATATCTCACCTTTGCAATTGTCGCACTTATAAAAGCCCGAAAGGTTTGGAAGCCCAGGGCAACCGCATCTAATTCACTGCGGAACACGCGGAAAATGGAAAATGGAAAATTAAAAATGGAAAATGTGGGGTTGGCGGCGTTGTTCAGTTTCGACTCTTCCCCCTTTATCCTCATCTCTTCTCGCTCTTCTCTGCG
>JAGLWJ010000398.1 GCA_023133475.1 Phycisphaerae bacterium
CAGGTGACCTCCACCGGCTCACCGGGGGCCTCCGTAGCCGGCGGCTCAACGCTGGTCACCTGCAAGTCCGGGCGCGGCATGTACACCAGTGTGATCGCGGATGGTGAAACGTAAGTGTTGTTAATCAGATCGGTGCCCTCCTCGACGTCGCCGTCGGAGTTGGTGATCACGATGAACCAGTACGTGCCCGCCTGGGCCGGAAGCACGTAGTCGCCACCAGCCAGGTAACTCGCCCCGTCAGCCAATGGGCCGTCGATGTCCGAGAAGCCGAGTTGAACGTCGCCGACGTCCCACTGATCGTCCGTCGAGATGTACAGCCGATCCTTCCAACCACCAAACGCCGGCCACTCACCGATGTTGCTCACCTCCCAGGTCAACTCGATGTTCTGCGAAGTGAACCCGCTGGTCGAAGCGTTGATCGCCGTCACCGTAAGGTCCGGGAGGTCCGGTTGGCTGATCAGCGTGGACTCGCTGGTGAAGCCGAAGTTGATGCCGGCGTCCGCACCTTCGTCGACCTCCTCGTGAGCGTCGGTCACTACAAGGAAGTAGTACTCGCCCTCAAAGGTGAACGGGACCGTCACATTTTCCTGCCGGATGTACTGCTCGCCGATGCCGAGCGGATCAACCCGCTCAAACTCAGCCAACTGCAGATCGTCACCCGGCACGGCATCGGTGGAGACATACACCCGATCGAACCAGCCGCCAGCCGCCTCGGCATTGCCGTCGTTGCGGACCGTCCATTGGACAGGCACTTCACCACCAGCCTCGCCGCCGGCTGCTGCGATCACCTCCACCATGACAAGGTCCGGGCGCGGAGCCGGATTCACCACCGTGGCTACACCTGCCACATGCACGTTGTTGTTGTCGTCCAGCCCCTCCTCGATATTGTCGTTGGCGTCGGTGTAGACGATAACCCAGTAGTTCCCAGGCTCATCGGGCAATGCAAACTGCACCGAGCCGGGGTACGACTGGCCAACCTCCAGTAAATCGGGCGGTGCGAATAATGCCACGATTTCGTCACCGGCGTCAAGCTGGTCGTCCGCCGAGAGATACACCCGATCAATCCACGAACCATCAGCAGCCAACTCGCCGTTGTTCGTCACCGTCCAGGTCACATCGACCTGCTCACCCGTCACGCCCTCCACCGGGGCGTCAAAGGCCGTCACCACCAGGTCCGGCAGTTCCGCTTGGTTGATGACAACACCATTGCTGTCCACCAGCGAGTTATTGCTCTCACCGCCGGGTTCTGACAGATCATTGAGCGCGTCGGTCAAGACCACTAAATAATAAGTCCCTTCCAAGTCCACCGGGATGGTCACCCATTCATCACCCGCATAGCTCGCCCCGTCAGCCAGCGGGCCTAGTTGCATGAACTCCCCGACAAGGAGGTCATCGCCGACCTGTATATCCGCGGAGAGATACACCCGGTCCGTCCAGACCCCATAGGCGGTCTCGTTGCCGTCGTTGCGAACCGTCCATTGTACGTTCATGAACTCCGCCGCTTCCGCGGGGCCCACAATATCCGTCACCACCAGGTCGGGCTGTTCGCAGTCGATGCACACCTTTGCGATGTCACAGTTGTTATCGTCATCAAACTCGGAGATTTCGCTGGCGGTATCGACGCAGACCACGATCCAAAAGTCGCCGGACGGTGCCGGATCGGGAACCTGATAAGTATCGATCCGCACGAGGCTGTCACCCGGCTGGAGAATGCCGGCATAGCGGTATTCATTTGCCCCGGCATTATCATCCCCGATGGTATCATCGGTCGAGCCGGATATTCTTTCGTTCCAAGGCCCGATCGCCGGGGCAGTGCCGATGTTTGTCACGGTCCAGACCACCTCGACCCATTGGCCAGCCTCTGGAATGTTCGGCGGCGGAGTCAGCCCGGTGACCACCAAATCAGGGCGCGGTGCCCGAGTAAGTGCGATTGGCGTGTCACTGACCAGCCCGTTGCTGGTAACGCCTTCAGCCGATTCGACGATCGCGTCGCCGGCGTCCGCCACCACGACGATCCACCAGTCCCCCTCTGCCAGCATCTCGGGGATAGTCACCATCGCCGAGGTGTCATAGTGCTCATCGGATGCCAGTTCCACGGGGCGCGTGAAGCAACCCAGCAGCGTGTCACCGCCGATGGCATTGTCGTTGGAGAGATAAACACAGTCCTCCCAGCTTTCGATAGCCGACCCAGTGCCGGCATTCGTCACCGTCCAGCCGACCTCGATTTCCTCTTCAGTCTGGGCTTCTGCCGGGATGGCAATGTTGTTGACTTCCAGATCGGGCAGCACGATATTGAAGCTGCCAACATAGGCTGCTTCCATCGCATTGCCGACGAGGTCTTCAACATCAGGCCCGACGGTGACGGTATACAGCCCTTCGCTGTCTTGCGACGACGTGAAACCAATCCGCCACACGTTGTCCCCCATATCAATGAGCGAACTGACGGCAATGCCCCCAGCCGGCCCGGTCAGAATGACATCATCGACGGCGAACGTGTCGGCGTTGACTTGTTCGCTGAAGGTGTCATCGACACAATCGACAGGGACATACACATCGCCGGTGGGCGTCTGTTTTGTGATCTCCGGCTGCGTCAGATCGACGGTGAAGGTGCGCACCACTGGCGTAGGATCAACATTCCCAGCCAGATCACGGCTGACCACTTTGATGGTAAC
>JAGLWJ010000399.1 GCA_023133475.1 Phycisphaerae bacterium
AAGAAGGGAGTGCACCCAACGACAATGTCTCGCATCCCCCCATTTTCCATTTTCCATTTTCCATTTTCCATTTCCTGCGTGCTCCACGGTGAAATATCCGGGTTAACCGTCTTCGGGTGCGTACTCCTCGGGGTGCATGCGTTCTTCGGTGGCTTCGCGGACGTGCTGTTCGTGTTCGTCGGAGCGTTTCTTGACGTAGCGGCGGATGACCAGGTTGGCGCCGATCCCCAGCAGAATGCCCGGGACGCTGAGATGATATATCAGACGACAGACAATTCCCGCGGAAACCGAGGCTATCGCCGCGGCTGCAAACCAGCAGAAAACCACCCACAGGAAACGCCCCAACTTCAAGGCGCTGTCGCCACGCTGGAAGATGCGGTCCCCGATTCCGGTGGCCATTATGGCTGAAAATGCCACATAGGTGGTCGAGACCGGGTAGCCCAGGCTCGACGCCGTGGCGATTACACTGGCAGAAACATACATGATGACGCAGGCTCGCAAGCTGTCGTAGTGCATCATCTTGCCACGCGGGCTCAGCGCCGGGCGCGGAGCCAGTGTGGAACTCCGGCGTTGCCGATCGAGAATCCACTGGGCGGCGCGGACAAACAGTGCCGGCGCCCACAGCTTCACATGGTCGCCCATACTGCCGGCGCGTACCGCGGCGGCGGTCACCCGCTGAGCATTTTTGGTCATCATGCCAAGGAACAAAAGAATACCGCAGACCCCCAGCAGCGCCGTATGGACCTCCACCTCCGTAGCCACCGTCACCGCGTCGGCATTACCCTGGAACCACGCCCAAAACAGAGTAATCACCGCAATCCCTGGCGAAGCACAGTTGGCCAGGTCGTTCTGCCCGAAGGCAAACGCCATGGCGATGGTGCCCAGAATAGCCAAAGCCGGAAACAGTTGCCTGGCCATCCGTTTGCCGAACACCACCAGCAGCATGTGAATCAGCACCGCGAACACAGCCCAGAGGATTAAAACGATCACCATGGCCCCATAGGGCCCCCTGAAAAGCTCGCTCTCTTTAAGATACTTGACGAATTCGAGGTGCTTCATGCCCTTGGTGAGCAGGAAGTAACACAGGCCGGCCAGCATCCCGCCGCCGATCCATCCCCCGTGAGCCAACAGAACACTCAAGTTGGCTGTGCGGTCGCGAATGGCGCCGCGGACGATACGCTGGACGAAAAATGCCATGATCCCCGCCATGACGATCGACATGACAATCGCCCAGATCACCTTGGCGCACTTGTCCCAGTGGACGATGTCAAAATACTGGATGGCAAAGGAGGCACCCAGCAACTCGAACACCAATGTGGCGGTAGTGCTGACCGGCATCCCGAACGCCGAGTAGCCGTACAGCAGAATGGTGTCAACAATATAAACAGCCAGGTAGACACACAAAGCCTGTTCCAGTGTCAGCATGGTGGGGTCGAAGATGCCCTTGCGGGCGGTGTCGATCACCGAGGAGGCCATCACCGCACCCAGCACCACCCCGACACCCGCCACGCGAATGGCGTTCCGGCGGGTGAGAATCCTCGCCCCGAACACGGCGTTGATCAGGTTGGCTGCGTCGTTGCGACCGACCTCGATCGTGTCCCAGATCAACATCCCGACGGCAATCACCAGGACCGACCACACAAAATAAGGGGGAACCGTTCCACCAAGAACCGCGGCTGTCGTAGTCGTCACCTCAGCAAACAGCATGGTTTAAGCCTACCTGATTGTGGTGCAAAAAGGAGGCAAGAGGTAAGAGGCAACAAGGCAACAAGGCAACAAGTTTGTAGGTCGGGTCCGCAGACCCGACGTTCGGGATTCCCAACGGGGGCGACGGAACGCCATGGGATTGTGGCGTTATTTGAATCTACACCGTGCCGCATAATTTCTATCCCCACCTTCGGGGGCTTGTTTGAGGTTGTTGCCTTACCGTGCAACTCAACTCAATGCGAAGCCAACATCCTTCTCAAGCGATCGCCGATGTTCTCGGCGTGGTTGGCCAATTGCCCCAATTCGCCGAAGACTTTGGACCACAGTAAGATGTCGGTGGTTTTTATATTATCTTCCTCGGCAAAGAGGGCCTTGGCCAAGGTGTGCCCCAACCGATCCGCCTCCCATTCTGCTTTCTCGATGGCCTTGATCTTCTCGATCGCTCGATCCACTTCGCGGGTGTCGAAGTTCTGTTCAACCAGTACGGGCAGGTGATCGCTCAGCGCCTTGGTCTTGCTGCAAACACAGAGAACTTTGTTGATATAGCTGAAGATGGCCTCGTCCAGCGGCAGAGGCCACCGCAAACGCTTGATAGTCAACAATACGGCAATGTCCTCGGCAGAGTCGGCGAGGTCGTCTTGCAGCTTCAGGTAGCCCAATAGATCGCCACGAAAGACCGGCAGGAAAAATGTCCGCGGAATGGTCTGGCGGATTTCATTCTTGATGATGTCCGCCTGGTGCTCAGCCTTGAATACCTCGTTAGCCAGCGCCTCGATCTTCTCATGGTCTCCCTCACGCAAAGCCTCGAACATGGGCTTGACCATGGCGACACATTCCATGGCCTTGGCCAAGTGCTCACGCAACGGCTCGAATGGTGAAATTTTGAATAAGCCTCTCATGTCCGACATGACCATCTCCTGGTAGGGCGGGTTCCACTCGCCTTCTCCGTCGCATGGTTGGGTGTCCCATGGCTTTAGCCGTGGGGGACACCAATGTAGCGTCACCCCTTGTGGGTGGCGAAAAACAAGGGTGCGCCGCCCACAAGGGGCGACGCTACAGAGTAAATCGACAAGCCCTTTAGCGGTGGGGGACACGAATGCCTGACGCGATTCGTGTCCCCAGAGGGCTAAAGCCCTGGGCCACCCCCGTCATGAGTTCGACG
>JAGLWJ010000004.1 GCA_023133475.1 Phycisphaerae bacterium
TGGTGGCGTGTTGACATGGCTAGCCTGGATTTTCGCCTGAGGGGATTGTCCCCCAGCATCGCACGGCGGGTGGAACCCGCCCTACTTTGGGCTCGTCCCTGGTTGGTGGGTTCCACCTCGCTCCGCGAGGTTCCACCCACCCTACAACGCTCATGCTCACGGAGGATCGCCGCCGGAAGACTTGCTCTTGCCGATCTGCTTGCGGACGCCCTCGACCAATTGTTTGCCGCCCAGGTTGGTGGCGATGATCTTGCCGTCGGGGCTGATGAGATAGGTGGCGGGAATGGCGCCGGCGCCGAACTGCTCCGCCATTCGCTCGGCACCAGCCTCCTTGCCGAAGACCTGCGACCAGGCGATCTTCTTGTCCTTGATGAACTTCCGCACAGCATTCACGTCCATGTCCAGCGATACCCCGATAATCTCGAAATCCTTGCGGTGCCCCAGGGCTTTGTGCAGCGCGATCATGTTGGGCATCTCGAAGACACACGGCCCACACCAGGTGGCCCAGAAGTCGATGAAGATGTATTTCCCTTTGAAATCGGCGAGCTTGATCTTGCGACCGTCGAGGGTCGTCGCCTCGAAATCCGGAGCATCTTGGCCTGGTTTAACCCGGGCTGCCGCAGGTGTTGCCCGGCGTTTCTGCACTTGCGTGAACTGGAAGGTGAGGTCGGTCTGCCCGCCGCGCACCGGCTGATCTTCCAGCGGCTTGAAGCCCGTGGCGGAGACCCGGAGGGTGAATTCGTCAGGCGGTGCGTCGAGAATGGTGAATCGGCCGTCCTGGTCGGTCATAGCCTGGAGGGCGAGGGTCTCATATCCTTGCCATTTCACCGTCATCACATGGGCTCCGGCCACGGCTTTGCCGTCGATGCCCAACACCCGGCCCGCCACCTGAAGCGCAGGGGACAGAGCCACCTCCAATTTGGTCTCGGCATGGGGGTCGGCTGTAACGACAAACAACTGCGGGGCGTATTCCGCCATGTGCACCGTCACCACCACGTCACCGATGGGCACGCCGGGCAGCACAAAGTTCCCCTCGAAATCGGACCATGCCGAGGATAGCGTCTCGCCAAAGGATGAGCCGACGGTCAAACGGGCGCCGGCCAGTGGCGTGCCCTCGCGGGTGGCAACCGTTCCGGTGATGGTGACAGCGGCAGCCATAACCAAGGTGTGCGACGATTCGGTCTCCTGCGCCGGCAGATCGACGACACGGCCGAACGAAGCCGAGGAAACGTATCCGGCATGCGTCAGCCGAAAGGCGATCCGAGCAGCATCGATGCTCAGCCCACGTAGCGTGAGCTTGCCGGCATCATCGGTGATCCCGGTGCGGAAGTCATCGAGGGCTTCGACCAGCGACTCGACCACGACCTTGGGAATCGCCTTGCCGCCCGCGTCGGTGATGGCCAGGTGAACGATGCGCTCGGGCTTGAGGAATAAGACGACACCGTCTTGCATGACCGCGGTGGCGTCTGCCGGCTGAGTGGTCCCGATGTCGGGCTTTCCCGGTGGGCTGCCGAGCTCAACGGTGAGTTCAAGCCCCTCGGTCAGGCGGGCAAAGCCGTCTGCCTCGATGGTGAGCTTGCCCCGGCATGGGGGCAGGCCCGAGACCTTGAATCTGCCCGAATCGTCGGTGTCGGCGGACCAATCCGAATAGGCAACCTGGACGATTACCTTGGCCCCGGCGATGGGTTTCCGTGTAAGCTCGTCCCGCACAACACCTTTGAACTCCAGTGCCCCTTGCATGTCATAATCGATGAACGGGGGAAACCCGCCGGGAACGGATTCGACCCGAATCTCATGGGGCTTAAAGCCGGGCTTGGTGAAGGTGACGATCAGCTTGCCGTGCAGAGGCTCGGTGTGATAGACCTTGAAGTCACCCATATGATCGGTAGTGACGGCTCCGATCTCCTGGCGGCCTTCGCCCACCGGCACGAAAACGCGCACCTGAGCCCCCTTGATCCCCGAGCCGATATGGTCAAAAAGTTGCCCCTCGACAATGAGGTGTTTGGCTGATGTTTCTTGCGGCTGGGAGGTGGGTTGCATCTCATCGCTCGCTTGAGTAGTGGCGGTTTCCGCCAGGCATCCTGCGATTATCCACAGTATTATGGTGTCCATGCGAGGCATCCTGTTTTTCTGGAGGGTCGATTCATCGCCACCGCTGATAATCGTCTTCTACGTTGCCACGGTTGTCAGCACAATAAGGTGGCAATGATGTCACAAAACAGCAATGGAATCCAATGGGTGGCCCACTGCTTTAGCGGTGGGGGACGCGAATCCTG
>JAGLWJ010000040.1 GCA_023133475.1 Phycisphaerae bacterium
GTCAAAGACAACCACTCCAATACCCGACCTACAGATGTAGACTAGTGATGCATCAACCTTTATTATGCGGGTCGTAGTCGTAGGGTGGGTGGAACCTCGCGGAGCGAGGTGGAACCCACCAACCAGGGACTAGGGAGTTTGGGCTTATCAAACGGTGCGGTGGGCTTCGCTTCCGCGAAGCTCCACCCACCCTGCAAGGGACTGAAAGCTGACACAGGAGCAAGAAGGCAAACATGCGAGTTCTCATCACCGGATCGAGCGGGCAGATTGGCACGAATGTAGGTTTGTCGCTGTTGGAGCGCGGGGACACGGTGCTGGGCATCGACCACAGGCCTAACTCGTGGACTGACCGCATCGAGACTGTGCGGCTGGACTTGGCCAAGGCGGAGGTCGGCGATCTGCCCACTGCGGGCCGGTTCGACGTGGTGCTCCATCTGGCGGCTTATGCCAAGGTGTTCGAGCTGGTCGAGCACCCCGAGCGGGCGATGGACAATGCCAAGATGTGCTTCAACGTGTTGGAATACTGCCGCCGCCACAAGTCCCCGATCATCTTCGGCAGCTCGCGCGAGGTGTACGGCGACATCCACCAACACATCACCGACGAAGCCGCCGCCGACTTCGTGGTGGCGGAAAGCCCATACTCAGCCAGCAAAATCGCCGGCGAGGCATATATCTACGCTTATGCTCAGTGTTATCAGCTTCCGTACCTGGTGTTTCGGTTCAGCAACGTCTACGGGCGCTACGATACCGATGCCGAGCGCATGGAGCGGGTCATCCCGCTGTTCATCGACCGTATCGCCCGAGACCTGCCCATCGTCGTTTACGGGCGCAACAAGATGCTGGACTTCACCTACGTGGACGATTGCGTGGCTGGGGTGCTTGCGGGCATCGACGCTCTGGGCGAGCGACGGGTAACCAACCAGACCATCAACCTGGCGTATGGGCACGGCAGCAGCCTCCTCGATCTGGTCAATCTGATTTCGCTGGCATTGGGCAAGGAAGCAAAAGCCACCTACGAATCATCGCGCCCGGGGGAGGTGACTCGCTATGTCGCGGACATAACCAAAGCCCGCGACCTGCTCGGCTACGAACCACAAACCCCCCTCTCAGGTGGGATAGGCCTGGCGGTCAAGTGGCAGCGTGCTAATGGCATCCTCCAGTAGGGCGGGTTCCACCCGCCGCACCATGCCGAAACGGCAGGTGAAACCCGCCCTACCGCCGGTAGTTGCATGATTTGAACGCAGAGACGCAGAGGGCGCAGAGAAGAATGGAGAATGGGGAAGATGACCACCGCATCTCCGCGGGGGGTGTTTAGCGGCGACAAGTCCACAGCGTTTAGCGGCTCCCCAACGGGGAGCGTGAAGCGTGAAGGACGGAGCGGGGAGAATGGAAGTGGTATCAGGACAAGTTCCACCCGCCACACCATGCCGAAAAGGCGGGTGAAACCCGCCCTACTATGCAAGCCTGCGCTACAGTCACGGATCACTAAGTTTCGATGGCCACCACCGAGCGGAACTCCCGGGCGAGTTGTTCGTTTTCCTGTAGGAGAGCATCGACGCACGATTGGGTCACGCGAACGTTCACCCCCACAAGGTCTCCACCCATCTCCGAGACTTTGAACTCTACACGTGCCCCGCCGTGAATCTCACCATCCACTTCTGACGTTTTGAAAGAGAATCGCCTGCCGGCATGGCTGACCAGGCAACCCCATCCCGAGTTGGGTTTATACCAAGAGACCCGACCTTCCATATCGGTTTCCCTATGCGTGAGGGCTGAAGTCCGTTTTGGTCGTCCAGTGGCGAAGACACCACTTGACACAGGTGGGGTAGGAACTCCTTTTCAACCCCGCTATCGAAGTATGTCTCAAACTTGCCCGGTTTGCAAGACCATTTTGCCGCTCAAGTGGCCTCATGCCTACAAATTAGCATGTTAGAGTAGTGCCGAGAGGCCGGGCGCTTTCGGTCAGTCAGCCGCTACGCCGATACAATCTCATGCTATAAAAAAGGTTACATCGCTATCGGGGCAACTCCATCGAGATTGAAGTCTGCCTCGGAGGCTGTGATTTTTTTGTGGCGAGGCAACTTTTCACAGGCCGACCCGGCGTATGCCACGAAGGCGGGTAGAACCCGCCCTACGACTATCCGCAGATTACGCAGATTACACAGATTTACGAGATGATGCCTGGGAGATAGCAAGGATTAGCCCGGATATTTCACCGCGGAGCACGCAGAGTACGCAGAGAGTTGAGAGGTAGGGAGTTACCGCAATTAGCGTTGAACCGACAATAAACACACACACTGTCAAAACCCGACAGTAAATATTCAGTAAACCCATATGCGGAGTAGCGTGGGGTTTGTGGCGGCAGGCTTGCGGCGGGTTCGGAGCGGGTGTAGCGTATCGCCATGAAAGCGATTACATGCATACGAAACGCACGCCTGCGCGGAAAAGAGTTCCTGTTCGACATTCACCTCGACCACGACGGCACCATCGCCAAAATCGAACCTGCCACCGGAGCAACGGGCACCCCCGATGAGATTGATGCCGCCGGTGGATTGGTTATCCCCTCGCTTATCGACGCCCACCTGCACCTCGATCTGGCCTACTCGCTGGACATCGTATCGGCCAACAAGAGCGGCACGCTCACCGAAGCCATCCTGCACTGGTCGGCGGCCAAGAAAACCATGACGGCAGAGAGTGTCAAGGTTCGGGCATTGCGGGCCATCCGCGAAGAGGTTTCTTGCGGAGTGGGATTTATTCGCACTCATGTGGACGTGGGCAGTGCCGCGGGGATGCGCTTGTGCGAGGGCGTGCTGGCAGCTCGCGAGCAGACCAAAGAGCTGGTGGGCATCCAAGTGGTGGTCTTTCCGCAAGACGGGATTCTGAAAGACCGCGGCGCCTACGAGCAGATGCGGGCAGGCCTGGAGATGGGCTGCGATCTGGTCGGCGGCATTGCTCACAACGAGCGAACCGACGACGACAGCAAACGTCACATCGACATGCTCTTTGATCTGGCTGACGAGTTCGACTGTGACATCGACTGTCACATAGACGAAACCGACAACCCCGAATCGAAGTGCATCGAGGTGATGGCATCCAAGGCCGTCGAGCGCCGGCGCCGGAATCGCGTGACCGGCTCGCACGTCTGCGCCCTGTCAAGCTACAACGACGTGCATGCGTCCAAGGTGATAGGCCTGATCGCCGAAGCCGGCATGAACGTGGTGACCAACCCCGGGGTGAACCTGCACCTGCAAGGGCGCTTCGACCGTTACCCAAAACGTCGCGGGCTCACCCGTGTTACCGAACTGCTCGAAGCGAAGGTGAACGTCTGTGCCGGGCAGGACTGCATAAAAGACCCCTTCTATCCCTTGGGCACGGGCAACATGTTCGAGGCCGGGCACCTGCTCATCCACGCCGATCACCTGTCACAACCGGAGCAGATCGAACAGGTGGCTGACATGATTACGGTAAACCCCGCCCGCGCCTTGCGCCTGGAGAACTACGGCACCGATCCGGGTTGTCAGGCCGACCTGGTTGTGCTGCCGGTGGAAAGTATGCACGAAGCCTTCCGCCTGCGGGTCAAGCCCACGGCGGTGCTCAAACGCGGGAAATTGGTGTCTCCGTAGGGCCGGTCCCCAGGAGGGAGGCGCCTGCTGCGGCGGGTGGCATAAATGCCGGGCCTAACGCGACCTGTCGAGCACCCCGGCATCTTTGCTGACATGAGCTTGGTCCAAACCGGCCAAGTGGCCCACCTGAGCCAAGCCAGCCCCCGCCGTTTTACGCCTGATGGTCTGCCGGCGAATGCCTTCAAATACTGCTGCTGCCTCTAAGCTTCTTTCTCGAAGAAGGATACGCTTGGGCAAGCATCCCCCGAATCAATGTGCGGCCAGCTCCCAAAGTGCGGCACGGTTATTGCAGCTTAAAGTTTCAGTGGATAAGTGGTAACGCACCTCTGCACGGCATGGGGTTGGATGTCGGGCAGAGTGCGGAGCCACTTTAACTATCGTTGTAAAGGGCGGGGAACCGCCGGGGTATTGAAATGCGGTTTTCACTGGGTAGACCGCCAGAAAGGAAGGATGTGACGATGAGATCAATGGTTGTATTGACGCTTGGGATTGGTTTGCTGTGTTGTTCGCTTACTGCGTCGGGGGGTGGCCCGATCGAGGCGGAGCAGATCGTGGAGCCGGTAGAGGTGCAGCTTGTCGAAGCGGCAAAGAAGCTGCCCCGGATCGCGCACTTCCTGCTCGATGATGAGTATAGCTGGGTAACCATGACGTTGTTCTCGGGCGACTATGAGTCATCGCTTTCCGGCGAACTCGTGCTGCATTTGGCCTGTGACCTTCCTGTTGCCGAGGAGGTGGGTGAAGCGGGGCTATCCGACGATTCGCCCGCCGTGCAAATCGAAGAGGTTGCGCGTCGGTTGGTGCCGATCAAGGCCCGCTACGCCAAACTGGTGGCGGATGACTGGGACCCGGAATCCACTGCGGCAGAGTTGGCTCCGCTGGTGATGGGGCTGGACCCGGAGCATCCCTCGAAGGGGTGGTATTGCCCGCATAGTGGTCGGATATGGTTGGACTTGTGGTTGGTGGCTCATGAGGGTTGGATGCCCGTGCACATGCCGCTGAAGCTCAAAGGCAAGTTCCTCAACGGCGTGTTGGACATGAAAGGATGCAACTCAAACGACGATATCGCCGACGGGCTGATGTGCATGCGCATCTTCGCGAAGGAAGTTTGGCCTAGGCCGGAGTTCCGGTACTCGACCGAGATAGGATTCACTCCCTCGACCCCCACCAGTGTGTTGCCTCCGCTTAGCGATGGCGATCTGATTTCAGACCACACCTGCCTGGTGTACACCAACTGGGAACTGATCTCGCAGTTTGGATTCATGCCTCCGGTGCGAGATCTGGGGCTCGATGCCGCTACGCTTACCTTCTCCAAGCCGGTCTGGTTCTCGATAGAGGAGGGGGCGTTCAGTGAGGTGTTGGGCTGCTGGGTGAGCGACGGTGATTTACTGTCGATGAACGGGCAGATCGTTCGCACCAACGCGGCGTTGCTCGCCGCTTGTCAGCCAGCGGTTCGCGACCTTGGCCTTGACGCCGTGCACGTGGGTATATTGTCATCGTCGAATATCGGCATTCTCTTCTCCACGGAGCGGGATTTCTGGTCCACAAGCATGGGGATAATGGTCGGGCATGGCGACCTGCTGAGCGAGCACATGTGCGTATATCGCACCAACGCCCAGTTGATGGCCAACTTCAATCCTTACGACCCGTTCACTCCGGAGGAGCCGGCTCCAGAGCCGCACGACTACGGTCTCGATGCCGTATATGTGACACGTCACGGGACCATATGGTTCTCCGTCGAGGAAGGGTTCTACGACCTGAACCTTGGCTACGTGAGTGATGGCGACGTTCTCTCCGAGCACGGTTATGTCGTGCGTCGCAATCTGACGCTGATGTTTGCAGCCTGCTCGCCGTTGGAGGACTGTGCCAACTTCGGGCTGGATGCTCTTGATTATCACTCGCGTTACTGGTTGACCCCGGTGGCGGAGGAAATAGAGGTGGTCGAAGAGTTTGTGGATATTGCGGGAGAGTAGGTCAAAACACGAACCAGGCGAGAGTGGGTCGGGCTTTCGGGCCCGACCTGCTCAACGAATCACGACCTGTGACAACGGGCGGCATCGTTTTTTCATGTGGGGTGGCGATGCCGCCTATTCTTGCGCCGAGGGAATGAGGAGAATGGAGGAAAATTGAAAATTGAAAATGAAA
>JAGLWJ010000400.1 GCA_023133475.1 Phycisphaerae bacterium
CCAAGGTCCAAAGTCCAAGGTCCAAGGTCCGGTTGTAGGACGGGTTTCACCCGCCGGTCAATCCTTTGCGCTCTTTGGATGGGTGACCCACCGCTTTAGGGACTGTCGATTAAATCGTCCGTGGCGATTCCCAATGTAGCGTCACCCCTTGTGGGTGACGAAAAACACGGGTGCGCCGCCCACAAGGGGCGACGCTACAGACTAAATCGACAGCCCCTTAGGCGGTGGGGAACCCATGCGTCAGTGATCCGTCGAATCAGCGGTGACGGGGCACTGGTCATGCGACGCCAACAAACACGCGAACGTCTCGGTGATCGGTTGCCCGGTGCGCTCTTCGATAAACAGCCATTGGCCTGAGGGGTTGATTTCGAGAAAAACGAATTGCCCGTCGGGCCTCTTTATCATGTCAATGGCCCCGTAGACCAAGCCGAGCCGATCCATAAACGCCCGCAGACGACCGCGCACCTCGCCGGGCACCTCGAAAGGCTCGACTACCGCCTCCTTCATGTTCATACGGTAGTCAACCTTATACTCGGTTTCCTGCGAATGGATAGCAGCCGCAAACATCTCCTGCCCGACCACGCTCACTCGCAGTTCCAGGGCTGCCGGGACGTATTCCTGGAAGATCACCGGGGCGAACCGCACGTTGTCGAGCAAGTGGAGTTCTTCAGGCTTCAGCAGGCGGGTCTCGCGCCAGCACGACTCGGTTGCGGAAAACGCCTTGTAGATGGTTCCTGCGGGTTGGCGAGCCTCCACGAAGGCCCGGGCACGATCGGGATTGTTGGTGATCAAGGTCGCCGGGATTTCCAGGCCGACCTCGCGGGCGACCTTCAGGTGGTATGCCTTGTGCGACGCTTCCTCATCGCGGGTGGGATGATTCACCCAGAACGCATCCAACGCCAACCACAGCCCGGACACCGCTTCATGGGCCTCCCCATACGCGAAAGAACGATGGTCCGGATCGGTGATGTCGGGATGCAGATTGAAAGGTTGCGGTCGGCGCCACCAGGCCACCCGACAGGAGCGGAGGTCCACCTCGCCGTTATGGCCTATTCGCATTTTGCAAGCGTGGCCCCCACCATCGCCGTAGCTCAGAGAGAGCTGCGAGTCGATCGGGAATACGGACAAATCGAGTACAACTGCCTCCACCCCCTGCTGGGTCAGGCATTGGAGCACCGCCTGGGAGTGCTCATCGTCTTCTGACGCGATAATTAGGATCATAGTTTCAACTGCTTCCTGTAGGATGGGTGAAACCCGCCCTACGTCGCTGAATGGTGGGTTCCACCTCGCTCCGCGAGGTTCCACCCACCCTACAAATCAAATGCTCGCCTGTGCCTGCTGGTACTCAGCCATCAGTTCTTGATACTCCTGGAGCATCTGCTGGTACTGTTTATCGGTGTCTTCAAGTTGCCCAGCCAACTGCTGAATGACTTCTTCCATCTGCATCAGAGCCGCTTCATAATCTGCGATCATGCCCTCGTACTGCCCCATGCCGGCGCCGTAGCCGGCACCGTATCCGGTTCCGGCACAGGTGCACCATGCCATGGAATGGTGGGGCGTAGCCAGAATAAAGGGCGTTGCCGGCGCCATGCCACCGCGCGGTTGGCCTGGGCGTGGAGGCATCCCGCCGATGTCCCGCCCGGGGGACTTCACGTCGTCGTAGAACTTGTGTTTGACATCATCTTGGAACTTGTGCTTGACATCATCTTGGAACTTGTACTTGACATCGTCAAAGAATTTGTGTTTGGCGCCGTCATCGCGGAACTTGAGCTTGATGTCGTCGAAAATTTTCCGCTTGGGTGCGTCGGCCCACTTCCATTTGATCACACGGGTGACGTGGTCATAGGCAGCCTTAGCCCGAATGATCCCGTAACCGGAATGCTGGTCCCATCCGGCAGGGCCTATATCCTTGGCGGTCTTCTTCAGGGCGCCTTTGGCCTGGTTCTGCGTGAGGGAGGATTTCCCCTGTTTCATCAAAGCCACTACACCCGCCACAATCGGGCAGGCGGCAGAGGTCCCCGTGTCGCTGGGGAAGTAGCCATTGAAATGACTGATCCCGCAGAAGTCCGGCTTCTTGGGGTCCAACGATGCTGGCCCCTGGCTGCTGTACCCGATGAGCTGCTCATCTTTGTTCACTGCTCCCACGGTCATCACCCGCGGATGCCCATTGGCACCCCAGATGCTCTTGCCCGGGCCGGTGTCGCTCCCGCACTTCCAACTGGGGCAGGTCTGCCCACAGTTGCCCGCGGCGAAGAGCACCAGAATACCTTCGTCCAGGGCTTCCTCGACTTTTCGCGTAAAGGGGTGGTTGGGATTGGTCGCATAATCCGACGCCCAGCTCTTTTTGTAGATACCCCAACTGTTGGAAAGAATATGCGGCGTTCCATCAGCCTTGTGGCGGTTGATGGCCCACTGATAGCCGGAAAGTGCCCGCGAGATGGCCGCAGTGGATCCGCCGGAACCGGAAATCCTGATGTCGTAGATGTGCGCATCGGGCGCCATCCCAAGAGCGTCGGTGGCGGTCATGTTCCCGTGGTCGCCCCAGAGGCTGGCGGTTGTGCCCCAGTCTGTAGGCCAACCGTCGGTCACATGGTCGATCTTGGCGGTTTCGCCCGGTTTGATGGGACGCCCCTGGGCGGTGATGCCACCGTCCACGATTCCGATGACAATGCCATTGCCCCGGTGCCCTCGCGACCATATCTGGTTGACGCCGAGGTAGTTAGCCACGTCCGCGATCGTGCCTTTGGCGATGGACGAAACACAGTCGCACGGGGGGATGGGGCAAGTCCCAAATTCCTCGGTTGGGACCATCGCCACACCCGGCTCGGGCACCATCGACTCGTCGGGGAACGGGGCGATGGGGGCGTCCAGCCACACATCAACGACATCCGGCTGAGCTTTAAGCTCCTCCATGTCGTCTTCCTCGACCACACCGCGCACGATCACAACCTCTTCGCCGGCGGCAGCCAGATTGCCCAATTGCTCGGCTGTAGGTTTGATGGGCATGGGTTCGAAGGTGCTGTCCAGTTGGAAACTGTCCACCCCCAATTTGCCCGCGGTATCGAGCGCGAATCCGGCATCACTGCCCATCTTCACGCGTATCTCGACCAACACCGGGATAGGCCCGCCCTCGTTCTGAGGGCTTGCCGCTTCCTTTTGAGGTTTCTTTTGCGCCATTATGGACGCTCCTTTCTATAGGGAGTATGTGCCTACCCGGGGCATGCGGCCCATCCCATGCTTGCCGGGTTCGGTATTTTGATTTTGATTAAGACATTGCCGACGTTGCGCCCGCACCGCCGACAACATGGCCCATTTAGTCCCATAAGGATACCCGTACCGCCCACGTGCGTCAAGGCTCGAATGCGAATTTATCGCCACAGTTGTAGGGCGGGTTCCACCCGCCTTCCGAAGCAATGACAAAGCCTTCTCAACCTCGTGACGGGTGGCCCATCGCTTTAGCGGTGGGGGACACGAATGGTCCGTCGATTCGCGTCCCCCACGGCTAACCCGCATTTCTCACA
>JAGLWJ010000401.1 GCA_023133475.1 Phycisphaerae bacterium
GGCGGCGATCACGCGAACGTCCACCGCAATCTCTTTGTCGGACCCGACCGGGCAGCCCACTCCCTCTTGCAAAACCCGCAGGAGCTTGGGCTGCAATGCGGGGTCCAACTCCCCAATCTCGTCGAGCAGCATCGTGCCACCGTCGGCAGCCCGGAAGTGCCCCAGGCGATTCTCGGTCGCCCCGGTGAACGCTCCCTTCACGTGCCCAAACAGCTCACTGTCCGCCAGGGTCCCACTAATAGAAGCGCAGTTCACCGCGAGAAACCGCCGCCGGCAACGCTTGGGGTCCAGACGTTGGATCATCTCCGCCAGCAATTGTTTCCCGGTGCCCGACTCGCCGTAGATTATCACCGGCACGTCGGAGATTTTGGCGGCTTTGATGGTCTTGGACAACACCTCAGCCATCAGCGGGCTACGCGCGATAAAACCCCCGTCGTCAAAAGCCTTGAACTCCTGGAAAGCCCCATGCTGCCCTCGCCGCTCGCCGGTGCGACGGACGGCTGCCATGACGTGACGCCGCAGTGCCTGCTTGTCCACCCGCCCACCGCCGACGTTGACAAAACCGCTTATCCCCCCTTCGATCGCCCGGCGGGAGATATCCAGGTCCAGAGCGGTATCGATCAGAACGATAATCTCCTCCGTTCCCGTCGCCGTGCGAATCGTGCCGAGCACGTCGTTGGTCGAAAGCCCCTTCCGGCAAAGCGCCTCGGCGCTCAACAACACACCGCTCAACATCATAGCTGAACCGGCCTGTTGAATAGCCTGGGCAAACGACTCGGCTTCGAGCAACTCGACGTTGAGATCGTTCAACAGCGCCGCGATCAGACTTCTGACGCTCGAGTCGCCATGGACCACAAGCAACCTGCCCACCACCTCATTTGGTGAGTCCAATCCTATCCCTCCCAATTGCTGCTTTGCCAACCCAGTGGGATTCATATATCCCAATGTCCGGGCGCAAGCATCAACCTCCCGGCAATCCCAAATTGCGTTCTAGCTAGCGAGTGAAAAGCCTGGAATGGAGTCTTCCCTCTCTCTCTCCACTTTCAGCTATCCTCACACCTCAGCGCCAGTTTAGTTAATCACGCCATCTCTGTCAAGATTTTTTTATCGAAAACGAATGGTGCCATACTTTCAAGTATGAATGATTTTTATCGGCCTATACGATATGGTCATCAGTGCGGTGATGGAATTGCTCAGTACCGCGACCGTAAGGGAGCGGCCACATCCGATCAGCAATAGGCTGGGTGGCCCATCGCTTTAGCGGCTGTCGATTAAATCGTCGGTGGCGATTCCCAATGTAGCGTCACCCCTTGTGGGTGACGAAAAACACGGGTGCGCCGCCCACAAGGGGCGACGCTACAGACTAAATCGACAGCGGCTAAAGCCATGGGGCACCCAACACCCAGCGAAGAAGGCGGGTGGAACCCGCCCTACCATGATTGGCTGTTCCCTTACGGTCGCGGCACTGATTACTTCAGGCCCAGGTCGGACAGGCCTTGCCAATCCCATCCGCCCTCCAAACCGCCGCGGAGGGGTGTCTTGCGTTTTTTCTTGGGCGGTGATGCGGCTGCTTCTCCCGTGGACTCGCTACCTTCGAGGAAGGAACCTTCCGCATCAGCCATCTTCAAAGAAAGAGAAATGCGGCGCTGCTCGAGATCGACGCCGAGCACGCGAACCTTGACCTCCTGGCCTACCTGCACGACGTCGCTGCACTTCCTGACCCGTTGCTCGGATAACTCGGAGATGTGAGCCAGACCCTCCACCCCCGGTGTCAGTTCGATAAAAGCCCCAAAATCCGCCAGACGGGTCACCTTGCCGTCCACCACCGCGTTTTCCGGGAAGCTGTCGAAGACCCCAGACCACGGGTCCGGCTGAGCCTGCTTCATACTCAAGGCAAGGCGATGCTTCTTGGGCTCGACGCGGATGACCATAACCTCGACCATCTGCCCAACTTCAACCACCGCCGAAGCCCTCTGTATCCGCGTCCAACTCATCTCGCTCATAGGGATCAACCCATCAATGCCTTCCTCCAAGGTGGCGAAAGCCCCAAAGTCGGCGAGGCGGATGACGCGGACCTGGAGTTGCGTCCCCAGCGGGTATTTGTCCTCGACCAGGTTCCATGGGTCCGGCTGAACCTGCTTGACTCCCAGCGAGATGCGGTCTCGCTCGCTGTCGATCTTGAGTATCTTGACCTCGATCTCCTGCCCGGGGGTTAGCACGTCGGAGACCTTCTCGACAGGGGCGTAGCTCAGGTCGCTGATATGCACCAGCCCGTCAATGCCTCCCAGGTCCACAAAGGCTCCGTAGTCGGCTATATTGCTGACCACACCCTTGCGAATCTGCCCTTCGGCGAGTTCTGTGACAAGCTTTTCGCGTGCTTCCGCCCGCTCGCGTTCCTCGACCTTGCGGTGGCTTAGGGTCACGCTCTTGTCGCGTCTGCTGATGCTGATGACCTCGCAACGCAAGGTTTGCCCGATATAGCAGGAAATATCCTTGACGTGCCTTTCCGCCACCTGCGAAGCTGGCATGAATCCGTGGATGCCCTTGAGAGCCAACTCCAAACCGCCCTTATTCATGCCGGTGACCCGGGCATCGACCACCATCCCCCTTTGAATGGTCTCCCAGTCCGCCGGGCGGACCGCCCCCTCGCGGGAGCAGATCAACAGCCCCGAGTCGGCATCAAAACGGTCCACCACCACCTCGATCGCCTGCCCGATGGACAACTGGGCTTTTTTGCCGCCGAAGTGGGCCAGTGGAGCCACCCCCTGGTCCTTCTCGCCCAGATCGATGAAAACGTCGTCACCATGGATAGCAACCACCATGCCGCGCCGGACCGCATTGGCCAAATCCGACTCGGAAGATTTATCTATTGGGCTAAGGCCCGCCAGATCCTCCGCGGACATCGCCGCCATGGCCTCCTCGACTTCCTGGGCCAACGTTTCATCCATCAAAGGAGCCTTATGGGAGACGGGTTCCCCCACCAATTCAGGATCAGGCTCTGATGGATACGGATTCTCGCTCATCATTCTACTCTTCAACCTTAGACTTTTTGGGTTAGCTAACTGACAACCCGACAAATATATCTCGTTCGATCAGCCCCGCATCTTGACTACTCCCGTTGCGGGGAGTTCATGCCAATCCGAGGCGGATACACCGTCATTATTGTACCCGGTATCCGAAGTGGAAACCACCGTCAAGAGCAACCAACTCTCCCAGTGGGGCGCTCATGCTCTGCTGTAGGGTGGGGGCGACAAATAATGTAGGGCGGGTTCCACCCGCCTTCCTCGATGGGGAAAACTGAAAATTGAAAATGGGGGGAGGGGGGACGTGATGAATTGAGAATGGATGCAGGGCGGGTTC
>JAGLWJ010000402.1 GCA_023133475.1 Phycisphaerae bacterium
AGGGGCGACGCTACAGACTAAATCGACAGCCCCTAAAGCGATGGCTCGCCCCCACGTTCAGTGAATAATCCAGCCTGGTGCGGGGGCCAACTTGAAGATTGTGTATACCGGCGGATGGCTTGCGGATAAGCAATCAGCTCCTGCTCGAACACCCGCCGGGCCAACGACTCGGCTGTGTCATGTGGCAACACGGGCACCCGCCGTTGCAAGACAATCGGGCCATGGTCGTACTGGTTATCGCAGACATGCACGGTGCAACCACTCTCAGCCTCGCCGGCATCCAACACCGCCCGGTGCACACGCATCCCGTAGAACCCTTGCCCGCCATACTTGGGCAACAAAGCCGGATGAATGTTCAAGACACGACCTCGAAACTCCGCGGGTATCCGCCAGAACGCCGTGAAACCCGCCATGCATACCAGATCAACTCGGGCCTGGAGCAGGGCAGTGGTGATCGCCGCGTGAAAAGTCTGCTCATCAAGCCGCCGGCGATCCGCAATTACACAAGGAATCCCAGCCTGCCGGGCCCGCTCCAGCCCGTAAGCCGCCGGCTTGGAGCCGACCACCACGCAAATGGTTGCCGACAACTCCTCGCGTCGGCACAACGTATGCAAATTCTGAAACGTTCGCCCGCCGCCGGAGAGCAGAATGCCTAAACGCAACATATGACCGATATCGAGCCCAAGGTCCCCGGTAGGGCGGGTTTCACCCGCCTTCTTTTTCCGCGGCGGGTGGAACCCGCCCTACATCGCTTGGCGAACCAGAGCCCCAAGCTTGTCCAGCACCTCGTGATGCTCGGGAAATCGCCCGGTGGCGTGCTTGCTGTAGATCAGTTCGCCGTCAGTTCGCACGTCAAAAATCCCGCCCCCACCCTTGATCATCTTACAGCCAAGATCGAATCGCCCCTTGATCGCATCCGCCAAACTGACGGCTTGCGGAGCATAGTTTCATTGCACACAGTATTCGATCGAGATTCTCATCGTTTATACTCCATGGTGCATATCAACTGTAGGGCGGGTTCCACCCGCCTTCTTTTTCCGTGGCGGGTGGAACCCGCCCTACATCACCCCTCCTCTACCGCTTTTTGCAATACTTGACAGTTGAGTTGTTGCAACCACGGTTCTCCAGCGAGCAGCCTCAGCACGTCACGCCAGTTGAAATTGCCACCGTCAGCCAACCGAGCGTAAACCGCGCGGGCAAACGCAAGGTCATCCGGCACATCCACCGTCCAGCGATGGTTGCTATAATCAGATCGACCCGTGACCGAGACAAGACGAAAAACGCCTTCGTGCTCGGTGATGTACGGGAGAACGTGCACACGCTGATAGCTCTCCGTCGCGGCACGCCATGCCTGCTCGAGGGCGGAGAAGGTCACCACTTCCGTATCCAGGCCTCGCGGATAGCTGCGTTTGAGAATGTTGCTCGCGTAGTCCGGCTTTTCGTCGAGGAAGACGCGGATCACCCGGTCGGTTATCTCCGGATCAATCAGCGGGCAATCGGAGGTGACCCTGACAATAGCGTCGGCTTTGTAAGCCTGGGCTGTGCGGTAATAGCGGTCCAGGACATCCTGTTCACTGCCACGATAGACATCAACACCCAAGCGATTACAGGCAGCCACGATAGGCTCGTCAGCCGCCAAGTCAGTGGTGGCCACCACAACATTGCCCACCAGTCTCGTTTGTTGGACGCGTTGGACGACCCTGGCCAACATGGTCTTGCCGCCGAGATCTTTGAGCACTTTTCCCGGCAGACGGCTGCTGCCCATCCGGGCCTGAATGATTGCGACTACGTGCATGCGTGGCATGCTTCCGTGGTGTCGATCAGCTCTCGAATCTGCTCGATGGTCAACCACTGCTGATTGGTATCACTCGCATAGACAAAGCCCTCTGCCAACGGTTTGCCCTCCGCAGCCCAATCGCGTTGGCGGCGCAGGCCATCGCCGGGGAGCAGAATATAGCAGTCGCCGGCATCGATGGTTTGCCGGGCTTCGTCCGGCGAGATGAGCGACTCGTGCAGCTTTTCACCGGGGCGAATGCCGATGCACTCGATCCGGGCATCAGGGGCCATCGCCCGAGCCAGGTCCACGGTCTTCATGCTGGGCAGTTTTGGGATGAAGACCTCGCCGCCCTTCATCCGCTCGATACACGAGATCACAAAGCGAGCCCCCTGCTCGAGTGTGATCCAGAAGCGGGTCATGCGGAGGTCGGTGACCCGCAGCTTGCCGTTGGCCCGCTGCTCGGCGAACAGCGGAACGACGCTTCCACGGCTGCCCAGCACGTTTCCGTAACGCACACACGAGAAGCCGGTCTGTGGATGCCCTTGCCGATTGTAGTTGTTGGCGTGCACGAACAGTTTCTCAGCCACGAGTTTAGTGGCGCCGTAGAGGTTGAGTGGGGCGGTGGCTTTGTCCGTGCTCAGGGTGAAGACTCGGCGGACTTGATTGTCCAGGGCGGCATCGATGACGTTGCGGGCGCCGTTGATGTTTGTGGCAACCGCTTCGATCGGGTTGTACTCGCAGGTGGGAACCTGCTTCATCGCCGCTGTATGCACCACGACGTCCACGTCCTGAAAGGCCCGCCGCAGGCGGCTCGGATCACGCACGTCACCGATGAAGTAGCGCAGGTTCGGGTGATCGAAACCATCGCCGGCCATCATGTGCTGCTTCCACTCGTCGCGGCTATAGATGATGAGTTTTTTGGGGTGGTATTCGCGTAGCATAATCTTCGTGAACGCCTGGCCAAACGAACCGGTTCCACCGGTCACCAACACCGTTGCCGAGGTCCAATCAAACACATCTGCCTCCATGCTCAGTCCAGGAATGGAAAATGGAAAATGGAAAATGGAAAATGGGAAGTCGGCGGTGCACTGTTGTTGCCACTTTCACTTTTTCCTCTGCGCTCTCTGTATCTCTGCGTTCATCCTCTAGTATGACCGCGCTAGTGCCATTTTCGATCAAACAGTTTCGCGTTTCGACGGGCCTAGCGCAAGCCTGCCGTTGCCCGTAATATCGGTCCTTCTCCGATCTTCGCTGCAACCTTCGCTCCAGAAAACCGGCGACGATCACCGATACCAATACGAGCACCGTGGAACGGCTAATGTCGTTTTCGGTAAAAGTGGGTGGCCCACCGCTTTAGCGGTGGGGGAC